>JAYUDQ010000342.1:0-12809 GCA_043739745.1 Acidimicrobiia bacterium
GGGGCATGGCCAGCTCGGGGTCAGATTCGTAGGGTGCGGCAGCGATGGCCGCCAACTCGGCCTCGGTGTCGAGGAGATCGAGCAACGCAACGAGCGCACGGTCGAGGAGTTCGCTGTCCCGGCTGCCTGTGCGCCTACGAGCCTCTTCGAGCCGACTCTCGTCGATCGTGGTCGATATGCGCACTCGCATGCCACGAATCATAGCATCCATAAGCGTCGATCTCTTAGTTGCGACCCCTTAGATGCGCAGCGGATCGACCTCGACCCGCACGCGGTGAGTCGGCCGCTCAACGCGCGCCAGCGCGTCACACAGGACATGGTGGTCGGCCGCACGGATGAGGAACGGCCCCTCAGCAGGACCGAGCAGCTCGACGGGAGCGCCTCGCAGCTGCTCGGCGATCGCCGCCGCGCCGGCCCCGCTGACCGCGGCGAGGGCGGCGAACGGCGGGAACCGAAGGGCCTCTCGCCGCGCCATCTCGACTTCGGCAAGGCGGTTGGGGTCACCCAGCACGGCAGCCAGGAGCACTTCGTGGCGGGGAAGCCGCGTCTGTACGACCACGCGCCCGGGCACGCTTCCGACGCGTCCACCCACGAGGCGGCCGGCCCGTACCAGCAGCGCCAGCGCCTGCTCGGCCGCGCGGTAGCGAGGCGCGAGCAGCTCGCTGTCGAAGTCGAGGAACACCACGGCATCGGCGTGGTCGACGCGGTGGAGCAGCGCTTCGGTGCCGACGAACACATCGACACCGTCAGGAATCGAACCGGTGTCCGCAGTCACCTCGGCCACAGGCCGCTGTGCGAGTGCCTCGATCTCCTCACGGGCCCGGGAGACGCCCATACGCACGTTGTTCAGCCGTCCGCTCCCGCAGACGAGACACAGCACGGGACGCTCGTCACCGCATCGCCCGCAGGCGAGCACACTCGTGTCCGCATCCTGCTCCATCGGACCGCCGCAACGCTCGCAGCGTGCGATCTGCCCGCACGAGCGGCAGGCCAACATCTTCGACCGCCCGGTCCTGTTCAGCACCAGGAGCACCGTGCCCTTGGCGCGCACGATCGCACCGATGGGTGCCGACAGAAGTCCCTGACGACCGGGCTGCTCGCCGGAGCGGTCGATCACGTCGAGCGGCGGCCACCCGCCCCGTTCGTGGCCGCGGGCCGCAACGACGAGGCGCGCCCCATGGTGAGCGACGCGGTCCGGCTCGCACAGCGCAAGCGTCACCACGGACGGGCAAGGCGACACCAGTAAGCACGGGACCCCTCCGCGCCGAGCCCGCTCGATGGCGACGTCGCTCGCATTCCACGTGGGCATGCGCTCCTCCGCATGCACTTCGTCGTGAGCGTCGAGCACCACGATCGCACCCGGCTCGGCGATCGGAGCCCACGCCGCAGCGCGGGCGCCGATGACGACACAGCCACCGGCCCTGGCCCGCGCCCATTCGTCGGGAAGGAGCGCGACCGGAACGCCGGTGCGCCGGAGCCGCCGCGCAAGGTGCACCGCCACCGCCCGTGAAGGCCCAATGACCAGCGCGCCGCGCCGCCCTCCGTGACGCGCCGCCTCGAGTACGACCCCGAACGTGTCGACGGCGGGTGGTACGCGCACGACGCTGACCCCGCCACCGGCCAGTGCCGCCGTGACGAGGGCTGCAGTGTCGTCGACTGTGGCCGGGACGGGCAGCAGCGCCGGGTCGAGTGCCGCCGCCGACGGCAACCCGCGCACGGCTCGCTCAGGTGAAGCAGTGCGCAGGAACGAGGCCGGGCGACCCCACCACCGCCACGATGCCCACACGGCCAGATCGAACAGCCCGGACGGAGGCCCGAGCCCCGACACTTTAGTAAGTGCACGTAACTTATCGTCCGCAGTTGCGGGTTCGACATCGACGGCCACGATCCATCCGCCCATACGCCTCCCGTGAAGGGGGAAGCGCACCATGGTGCCGACGTCGACGAGCTCGGCATCGTCGAGCGTCGGCGGGACGACGTAGTCGAACGTCTTGTTCAGCCCCGGCTCATCGGGCAGCACCCGCACGACCCGCAACGTGGGCGCGCCCGATGGCGCGCACACGGCCGGCGCGGCGTCGGGATCGCGGACAACGTTCGACATGATGCCGACCGTACCGGCCGGGTATGACCGTCGTGATGTGTGCGTCCGGCGGGGCGTACGAATTTCTTCGCGAACCGCCGGGCGGCGATACTCGCAACGGCACCGGTATCCGGTGCCCTGCCAAAACCCGGAGGCACGCACATGCACGTCGGCTACTCGGTCATCTTCCAGGGCTCGGACGACCCGGGCCAGGACGGAACCGTCTACGAGGATGACATCGCCCTCGCCGTCCAGGCGGAGACGCTCGGCTACGACTCGGTCTGGTCGGTCGAGCACCATTTCACCAGCTACACGATGTGCCCCGACCCGCTGACGATGCTGTCCTACCTGGCCGGTCGAACCACGAGGGTGCAGCTCGGCTCGATGGTCGTCGTGCTGCCGTGGCACGACCCGATCCGCGTCGCCGAGCAGGCCGTGATGCTTGACACGATGTCCGGTGGACGACTGATCCTCGGCCTCGGTCGCGGGCTCGGTCGGGTCGAGTTCGGCGGCTTCCGCGTGCCGATGGAGGAGTCGCGCGGCCGCTTCACCGAGTCGGCCGAGTTCCTCATCAGTGCACTCGAGACGGGTACGGCCGAGTACGACGGCGAGTTCGTGAAGCAGCCGTTGCGACACCTGCGCCCCGCGCCGTCACGCAGCTTCGCCGGGCGCATCTACGCGTCGTCGGTGTCGCCCGAGAGCTGGCCGATCATGGCGAAGCTCGGCATCGGCATCATGATCGTGCCGCAGAAGCCGTGGGAGACGGTCGTCGAGGAGCTCGACGGCTACCGGAAGCTGTTCCTGGAGATCAACGGGACCGAAGCACCGCCGCCCATCGTGGCCTGCTGGACGTTTGTCGACGAGGACGAGGAACGCGCCCGCGAGCTCGGCCGCAAGTACCTGCAGGGCTACTACGAGACGGTGCTCAGCCACTACGAGTTCACCGCCGGCCACCTCGCCACAACAAAGGGGTACGAGCACTACGCCGGCGTGGCCCGCTCACTGGAGAAGCACGGCTCAGCCGGTCATCTCGACTTCTTCGCCGAGCTGCAGGTGTACGGAACCCCGGCGCAGTGCATCGACAAGATCACCCGCATCCAGCAGATGACCGGGGCAGAGACGTTCATCTCCGTCGGCCGCTATGCCGGCATGCCGGCCGACGAGGCCCGCCGCAACCAGCAGCTCTTCGCTGACCAGGTGATGCCGATGATCCGCCATCTCTCCCCGGAGCCGATCTTCACGCGGATGGCCACGGCCTGACCTGACTTGACGCGACGATTGGAAGGTTTGCCCGCTACGAGCGGGCAAACCTTCCCTTGGTCGGACTTACAAGCCGACCGCGGCCTTGAACGCGTCGAGCCGCGTGGTGTGCTCCCAGGTGAAGTCGGGATCACTGCGCCCGAAGTGACCGTAGGCGGCCGTCTTCTGAAAGATCGGCCGGCGCAGGTCGAGATCGCGGCCGATGGCCGCAGGTCGGAGGTCGAACACCGCATCGACCGCATCCGCGATCTTGGTCGGATCGACCGTATGCGTCCCGAATGTCTCCACCAGCAACGACACCGGCCGGGCGACACCGATCGCGTAGGCTACCTGGACCTCGCAACGCTCCGCTGCACCCGACGCCACGACGTGCTTGGCCACCCAGCGAGCCGCATACGCGGCAGAGCGGTCGACCTTCGAAGGATCCTTTCCCGAGAAGGCGCCGCCGCCGTGGCGGGCCGTGCCACCGTAGGTGTCCACGATGATCTTGCGGCCCGTCAGCCCGGTGTCGGCATGCGGGCCGCCCAACACGAAGTTGCCCGTCGGGTTCGAGAGGAAGCGGTACTCGTCACCGCGGAACTGCTCCGGGATCATCGGCTTGACGACGTACTCGAGCAGGTCGTTGCGCAGCTGTCGTTCGAGGTTGACGCCGGGCGCGTGCTGGGTCGAGATGAGCACGGTCTTGAGGCGGACGGGACGGCCGTCCTCGTAGTCGAATGTGACCTGGGTCTTGCCGTCCGGGCGCAGATACGCCATCGTCCCGTCTTTGCGGACCGCCGAGAGGCGCTCGGCGAGGCGGTGCGCGAGCCAGATCGGAAGCGGCATCAGATCCGGCGTCTCGTTGTTCGCGTAGCCGAACATCATCCCCTGATCACCGGCGCCCTGGCCGTCGAGATCGGCATCGATGTCATGTTCGGTCCGCACCTCGAAGGCCTTGTCGACACCCATTGCGATGTCCGGCGACTGCTCGTCGATCGAGGTGATCACGCCGCAGGTGTTGCCGTCGAAACCCTTGTCGGCGTGGTCGTAGCCGATCGCATTCACGGTCTTGCGCACGAGCTTCGGGATGTCGACGTAGGCCGTGGTGGTGATCTCGCCGGCGACCACGACGAGACCGGTGGTCAGCAGCGTCTCGCAGGCCACACGGGCCATGGGGTCGGCGGCGAGGATCGCGTCGAGGACCGAGTCGGAGATCTGGTCCGCCATCTTGTCCGGATGGCCCTCCGTGACGGATTCCGAGGTGAAGGTCCAATTGGCCATGATGCAAACCCCTTTTGAAGAGCCGGCACTACCCGCAGGTCGGGGGCCGGTGGTGGTTAGAAGAGCGGACGGAAGCTACTACCGGGGTCAGCGATCGAACAGCGGTTCACGATCGAACAGGCGCTCTAGTGGAGAAATTGAGCCGCTCGACCTAGTACCGCACGGGCGATCAGTCGCTTGTCGGTGAGCGCAACGGCAATCTCGGTACCGTCGGCGCAGAAGATCGTGACGGCGTTGGTGTCGTGCTCGAAGCCGACGCCAGGCGCGCTGACGTCGTTGGCCACGATCATGTCGAGGTTCTTGCGACGGAGCTTGTCGAGCGCGTTGGCCCGGAGATCGCCGGTCTCCGCGGCGAAGCCGACCAGCACCTGTCCGGGACGCTTTGTCCTGCCCAGACCGGCGAGGATGTCGGGCGTGGCCTCGAGAATGACTTCGGGCGTCCCGTCGTGCTTCTTGATCTTCTGATCGGCAGGTGCCTTTGGTCGGAAGTCCGCCACGGCGGCCGCCATGATCACGAGATCGGCCGTGCCCGCAAGGCGATTCATGGCCGTTTCCATCTCGGCCGCAGTCTCGACTCTTTCGACCGTGGCGCCGACCGGGGGCGCGAGGTTCACCGTCGACACGAGGGTAACGGTTGCGCCACGGTCGGTGGCCTCCTGCGCGATCGCATAGCCCTGCTTGCCTGATGACCGGTTCCCGATGAAGCGCACCGGGTCGATCGGCTCCCTCGTACCGCCTGCGCTGACGAGTACCCGCACCCCGTCGAGGTCACGGACGACCGACTCGGCGACGCTCCCGACTGGGAGCCGGGCACCGGTGAGCACGACGCCGATCGCACCCACGATGTCGGCCGGATCGGCCAACCGGCCGGCCCCGACGTCCCCTCCGGCCAGCCGTCCGACGGCCGGCTCGAGGACGTGCACTCCTCTACGCCGCAGCGTTGCCAGGTTCTCCTGCACGGAAGGGTGCTCCCACATCTCGGTGTGCATCGCCGGGCACACCAGCACGGGGGCCCGTGTGGCCAGCAGCGTCGCGGTGACGAGATCGTCGCTCAGCCCCACGGCGTACTTGGCGATCACCCGCGCCGTGGCCGGCGCGACCACGATCAGATCCGCGCTCTGGCCGAGCCGGGTATGCGGGATGGGCGACGGACCGTCCCAGAGCGACGTCTGTGCCGGCTCCGAACCGAGTGCGTCGAAGGTGAGCTTGCCGACGAAGCGGAGCGCATCCTCGGTGAGGACCGGGCTGACGTGGGCGCCACCGTCGACCAGTCGCCGACAGAGGTCGATCGCCTTGTAGGCCGCGATGCCACCGCTCACGCAGAGGACGATTCGAGCGCCGCGAACGGCGGCAGCGTCCGTCATGGGGCCGTGGTGGCGGGACGCGGCCTCGGCCGGGACCGTGGCGGGGGCTATGCCTCGGCCGGGGCAGCGACGACGGGAGCAGCGGTACGGGCATATTCGATCTTGTCGGCCACGATCTCCTCGAGTGCGATCGACAACGGCTTGCGACTCACCGAGGCAACCTGCGGCGGGACCATGGCGCCGAGCCCGTCACCGAGTTGGTTGAAGTACGAATTGATCTGTCGTGCGCGCCGGGCGGCGACGGTGACCAGCGTGAACTTCGAGTCGACCCGATCGAGGAGCTGCTCGATGGCGGGATCGATCATGGAGGCGCGGCGCTGGGTCATGGAAGGCTCTCTTCGTGCGGTTCTGAAGCTCGGGTGGTTCGTGTCGTACAGCGTCGTGTCATACAGCGTCGTGTCGTACAGCGTCGTGGGGTCAAGCGTTTTCGTCGGCTCGGCGCTGACGATGGCCGACCACGATACCAGCCACTTCGGCCACGGCTCGCTCGAGCCAGTCGTTGACCACGACATGGTCGGCGATCGCATGCCCGACACTCTCCTCGGCATCGGCCTTGGCAATGCGCCGGGCGATCACCGCCTCGCCGTCGCCACGGGAACGAAGGCGGGCTTCCTGCGCGGCGCGGTTCGGCGGCTCGATGAAGATGAGCACGGCCTCGGCGTACTTCGCCCGGACCTGCTGGGCGCCCTGGACATCGATCTCGAGGACGACGTCGCTACCGGCCGGCGGAGTCGGCACGGGAGTTCCGTAGAAGTTCCCGAACACCTCCGCATGCTCCACGAAGCCGTCTTCGTCGATCTTCTCCTCGAACGTCTTGCGGTCGACAAAGCGGTACGCGTAGGGCGACTCCGCCTTGCGGCGCGCCCGCGTCGTCCACGAGCGGCTGAGCCAGAGGCTCGGATCGGCCTCGACGATGGCATCGACGATCGTGCCCTTACCCGTCCCTGAAGGTCCGGACACGACAAAGATCAACGGCGGGTTCGGCGGCTGCATCAACGGCGACATGGTCGAGTGGACGTCCCGATCGCAGGCGACGGCGTGGGTTCAGCCGGCTTCGACGATCTCCAGGAGCTTGATCCGCTGGTTGTCGCCCAAGCCCTTGACCCGGCGGGTCTCGGCGATGCCGATCTGCTCCATGAGGCGACGGGCCTTCACTTTGCCGAGGCCCGGAAGCGACTCAAGGATGGCCAGCATCTTGGTCTTGCCCACGACGTCATCGTGGTCTCCGGCGTCGAGGACCTCACGAAGGGTAAGCGAACCCATCTTGAGGCGGTCCTTGAGCTCGGCGCGGGCTCGGCGGGCGATAGCGGCCTTCTCGAGTGCGGCCTGGCGCGCCTCGGGGGAAAGGATGGGGGGAAGCGACATGGGCAGCGAGGTTAGTGGCGGGACCCGACGGTCTCGCGCACGGTCCGCCAAATCGTCCGGTACCAAGGCATTTTCGGGTTCCCCTGGCCGTTGTCAGGTCCTGCGGCCGGCGGCGGCCGCGGCGGCGAAACGCGCTGCGGCGGCCGTGCGGTCGGGGGCCTGCGTGACGGGCCGTCCGATCACCAGCAAGTCGGCACCGGCGCTGATCGCCTCGCCCGGCGTGGCAGCGCGGGCCTGGTCGTCGGACGGCAGACTGGACAGGCGGATGCCAGGCACCACGGTCCGCATCCTCGGGGCGAGTTGGCGGACCTCCTGAAGGTCAGCTGCGGCGCATACGACGCCTTTGCAGCCGGCCTCCATGGCCAACATGAGCCGTTTGCCCAGGATGTGGTCGGGGGCACTGTCGTCGCTCGTGAGGATCGTGACCGCCAGGGGGGTCGGCTGCGACAGCCCCGCGAGGGCGGCGCCTTCGAGCATCCCCTCGGTCCCGGCGCGCAGCATGTCGGCACCGCCGTGTGCATACATCGTGAGGTAGCTCGCACCCAGCGACCCGGCCACGCGGGCGGCCCGGCCGACGGTGTTCGGGATGTCCACCAGCTTCAGGTCGAGGAACACGTCGAAACCTTCGGATACCAGCCGCACCACAACGTCCGGCCCGGCGGCGATGAACAGCTCTTGGCCTACCTTGACCACGCCGAACCACGGGCGCAGCTCCTTGGCCAGTTGCAGCGCAGCCACGTCGTCATCGACGTCAAGGGCGAGTGCCAGATTCGGACGGATGGCTTCCGCCTCCGGACTGCCCGCCTCAAGTCCCGCAAGTTCCTCAGCCATGTGCCGCTCCAATCAGCTCGTCCAACGTGACAATTCCATGCCGTATGCACCATTCCCGCAGCTCGGTGAGCACACGGTGGGGGGCAGCGGGTTCGTAGAACGTAGCGGTCCCGACCTCTACCGCGTTGGCACCCGCCATGAGCAATTCGACGGCGTCCACACCGTGGGCCACGCCGCCGGCGCCGACGATCGGCACATCGGGATGCGCCCTGCGGGTCTCGTAGATGGCCCGGACCGCGACGGGACGGATGGCGGGTCCGGACACGCCGCCTCCGCCGGCCCCCAGCTTCGGGCGCCGCGCCTCGGTGTCGATGACCATGCCCATCACGGTGTTGACCAGGGTCAGCGCGTCGGCACCCGCCTCGATCGCAGCAGCCGCGATGTCCGTCAGGGCGGTCACGTTCGGGCTCAGCTTCGCCCACAGTGCGACATCCGGGCCGAGGCCGCGCCGCGCCGCAGCGATCACCTTTGCCGTTCCTTCGGACGAGTGGGCGAACATGTGGCGGCGGTCCTCGATGTTCGGACAGCTCACGTTCACCTCCACGGCCACGACACCGGCCCCGCGAAGCCTTGTTGCGACGGCCTCGTACTCGTCGACGGTGAAGCCCCAGATGCTCGCGACGGTTCGGGCACCGAGCGATCGGAGTTCGGGGAGGTCGTTGGCCAACCAGCGGTCGACACCGGGGTTCTGCAGGCCCACGCTGTTGATCATGCCGGCTACCACCTCGGCCACCCGAGGGGCCGGATTGCCGCACCAGGCCTCGGCCGAGATCGACTTCACGACCACTGCGCCGAGCTCGGACAGATCGAAGTACGGACGCAGCTCGGCACCGTGGCCCGCCGTCCCTGCGGCGGTGAGGATCGGGTTGGGCAGCGTGACGGTCCCTATGCGCGCAGAGAGATCAACGGCCGCCGGAACGACCCGCTTCCGGCGAAGAACGCTCATCGGTCGGCCACTAGTCGCCCAGGTATTCTTGCAGGCTCTTGACGCGGAAGGGCCGGGTGCTCCACTCCCCTATGCCGCTCGCACTGGCCAGCGCCGCTGCGATCGTGGTGTGGATCGGCACCTTGTGCACCGTGCAGGCTCGCCTTATCTCGGCCCCGTCGGAGTGGGCACCACTTCCCTGGGGCGTGTTGATGACGAGCGCGATCTCTCCCCGGGCGATCAGCTCGGTCGCGGTCGGCGGACCATCCATGGTTTCAGGATCGCTGATCTTGCGGACGACCGTGGCTACAGGGATGCCGCGAGCGCGCAGGAACGCCGCGGTTCCCTCGGTGGCCACGATCGTCAGGCCTGCGCCGGCGAACGCCCGTGCTGCGGCCGCCGCTGGTGGCTTGTCCCGATTGGCGAGGGAGATGAACACGTTGCCGGTGGACGGAAGCCGACACGACGCGGCCAGCTGGCTTTTGGCATACGCGATGCCAAATGTCGTGTCGATGCCCATCACCTCGCCGGTGGAGCGCATCTCTGGTCCGAGCACGGGGTCGACCTCGGGGAAGCGGTTGAACGGCAGCACCGCCTCTTTCACCGACACATGCGTGCCGACGACGGGCGGCTTCAGCAGCCCCTCCGTGCGCAGCGACTCGAGCGTGGAGCCGGTCATCACCCGTGATGCGACCATGGCCAGCGGAACGCCCGTCGCCTTGGCCACGAACGGCACCGTGCGCGAGGCACGGGGGTTCGCCTCGAGCACGAAGACCTCACCGTCCTTCACCGCGTACTGGACGTTGATGAGGCCGCGGACATCGAGCGCGTCGGCGATGGCCCGGGTGTGGCGCTCCAGCTCCGCGATCGTAAGCGCGCTGAGCGACTGGGGCGGGATCGCGCATGCGCTGTCGCCCGAGTGCACGCCGGCCTGCTCGACGTGCTCCATGATCCCGCCGATCACGAAGTCGCCCACCGCATCACGGATTGCATCGACGTCGACCTCGACGGCGTCGTCGAGGAACCGGTCGACGAGCACCGGCCGCTCCGCCGACAACCCACCTTCCTTGCCAAGCGATCCGTCGGCGGCCATGTCGGCCATCGCCTTGCGGAGCGCCGTCTCGTCGTGGACGATCTGCATTGCTCGCCCGCCGAGCACGTACGACGGGCGGATGAGCACCGGGTAGCCGACCCGATCAGCCACCAGAACGGCTGCGTCCGCGTCGACCGCCGTGCTACCTGGGGGCTGGGCGATGGCGAGCTGCTCGCACAGCGCGTTCCAGATCTTGCGGTCCTCGGCCGCGTCGATCGACGCCGGGGATGTGCCTGCCACGAGTGCGGCCGGAAGGATGCCTGCCAGCTTCAGCGGGGTCTGGCCACCGAGGCTCACGATGATGAACTCCGGCTGCTCGACGTCGATGACGTTCATGACGTCCTCGTAGGTGAGCGGCTCGAAGTACAGGCGGTCGCTGGTGTCGTAGTCGGTCGACACGGTCTCGGGGTTGCAGTTGACCATGATGGTCTCGAAGCCGGCGTCGCGCAGCGCGTAGCTGGCGTGCACGCAGCAGTAGTCGAACTCGATGCCCTGGCCGATTCGGTTCGGGCCGGAGCCGAGGATGACCACCTTGCGGCGGTCGCTCGTCACGACCTCGTCGGTGTCCTCATAGGTCGAGTAGTGGTACGGCGTGGCCGAGGCGAATTCGGCCGCACAGGTGTCGACCGTCTTGAACGTGGCCCGTACACCCTTGCTCAGGCGCGCCGCCCGGACGTCGGCCTCGGTCGTTCCGGCGGCCCTCCAGAGGTACGCGAGCTGTGCGTCGGAGAAGCCGAAGCGCTTGGCCCGGCGCCACTGCTGTCGGCTGAGCGCGGCCGGACTGGTATGCGCGCTCAGGGTCGCCCGCTCCTCCGTGATCTGCTGCATCTGGTCGAGGAACCACGGATCGATACGGTTGACGGCACTGAGCTCATCGACGCTCACACCGCGGTTCAGCGCTTCACCGACGAGGAACAGCCGCTCGGGGGTGGGGATCGCCGTCTGGGCGACGAGCTCCGTGGTTGCTATGTGCGCATAGTTCTCTTCGCCGGGATCGCAATTGAGACCGAACCGGCCCTGTTCGAGCGAGCGCAGCCCCTTTTGGAGCGCCTCGGTGAACGTGCGACCGATCGACATGGCCTCGCCGACGGACTGCATGCGGGTGCCGAGGATGCCCGACGAGCCGGGCAGCTTCTCGAACGCCCATCGCGGGATCTTCACGACGACATAGTCGATGACCGGTTCGAAGCTGGCCAGAGTGGACTTCGTGATGTCGTTCTGAATCTCGTCGAGTGTGTACCCGACCGCCAGCCTTGCCGCGATCTTGGCGATCGGGAAGCCTGTCGCCTTGGATGCCAGTGCGCTGCTCCGCGAGACGCGCGGGTTCATCTCGATGATGACCATGTCGCCGTCGTCGGGATTGATGGCGAACTGCACGTTCGAGCCGCCCGTGTCGACGCCGATGCGGCGGATGCAGGCGAAGGCCATGTCCCGCATGTGCTGGTACTCGACGTCCGTGAGCGTCTGGATCGGCGCAACGGTGATCGAGTCGCCCGTGTGCACGCCCATCGGATCGACGTTCTCGATGCCGCAGATGATCACGCAGTTGTCCGCCTTGTCGCGGATGACCTCGAGCTCGAACTCCTTCCAGCCCGCGATCGAGCGCTCGACCAGGATCTCGCTGATCGGGCTCGCCGCGAGGCCTTCTCCGGCCAGCGTGCGGAAGTTGTCGAAGTCGTTGGCGATGCCCGTGCCGGCGCCGCCGAGGATGTAGCTGGGGCGGATGATGATCGGGAAGCCGATGGTTGCCGCGACCTCCATGGCGCTCGGCTCACCCTTCGGACCGGGCGTGTCCAGCGAGTAGGCAAAGCCCGACAGCGGCACCTTCAGCCCGATGCCCTGCATCGCCTCCTTGAACAGCTCGCGGTTCTCTGCCGTCTCGATGGCCAGCGCGTTCGCACCGATCATCTCGACGCCGTACTTCTGCAGCACCCCCCGGCGGTCGAGCTCCATCGCCAGGTTGAGGGCGGTCTGGCCCCCGAGCGTCGGCAGCAGCGCATCGGGCTTCTCCCGCTCGATGATGGCCTCGAGGATGTCCGCATCGAGCGGCTCGACGTAGGTCCGGTCGGCGAAGGACGGGTCGGTCATGATCGTGGCCGGGTTGGAGTTGGCGAGGATGACGAAGAAGCCCTCCTCCTTCAGCACACGGCAAGCCTGGGTCCCGGAGTAGTCGAACTCACATGCCTGGCCGATGACGATCGGACCCGAGCCGATGAGGAGGATGCGCTGGATGTCCGTCCGACGGGGCATCAGCGGCTCGCCTTCTGACTCGTCTTCTGGCTGGCGGTCATCAGCTCGCGGAACTCTTCGAACAGGTACGCCGACTCGTGCGGCCCCGGCCCTGCTTCCGGATGGTGCTGCACGGAGAAGGCCGGGATGTCGCGACAGCGAATGCCCTCGATGACGCCGTCGTTGAGGTTCACATGGGTGACGTCGACGTTCGCCACGCTGCCCTCGGCGATGGCGAAGTTGTGGTTCTGGCTGGTGATCTCGACCCGGCCGGTCGGGATGTGGCGGACGGGGTGGTTACCACCATGGTGGCCGAAGGGCAGCTTGTAGGTCGTGCCGCCGAGCGCTGCGCCCATGAGCTGATGGCCGAGGCAGATGCCGAACACCGGCACCTCGCCGATG
>JAYUDQ010000343.1:0-12805 GCA_043739745.1 Acidimicrobiia bacterium
CGAGCTGCACACCCGCGGCATCTCGCTGTGCATCGATCTCGTGATGAACCACACGGCCCGGGAGCACGAGTGGGCGGTGCGGGCTCGTGCGGGCGACGCTCGGTACCGCGACTACTACCTGGTGTACCCCGATCGCGCAGAGCCCGATGCCTACGAGGCAACGCTTCCCGAAGTGTTCCCGGAGATGGCGCCGGGCAACTTCACCTGGGACGACGATCTCGACGGCTGGGTCTGGACGACGTTCAACACCTACCAGTGGGACCTGAACTACCGGAATCCCGACGTCCTCGTCGAGATGCTCGAGGTGATGCTGTTCCTGGCCAACGCCGGGGTCGACGTGCTGCGCCTCGACGCCGTCGCCTTCACGTGGAAGCGCCTGGGTACGAATTGCCAGAACCAGCCCGAGGCCCACTTGATCGTTCAGGTTTTGCGGGCCCTCATGGAGATCGCTGCACCCGGCGTGATCTTGAAGGCGGAGGCGATCGTCGGGCCGCGCGAACTGACGGCGTACCTCGGCTCCCACGAGCGGGAGCGGGCAGAGTGCCACGTCGCCTACCACAACCAGCTGATGGTGATGATGTGGAGCGCACTCGCGAGCGGCGACGCCCGCCTGGCGACCGAGGCCATGGCTGCGCTCGCGCCGACCCCGACCGGAACCGGTTGGGTCACCTACGTGCGTTGTCATGACGACATCGGATGGGCGGTGCACGATGATGACGCCGCACGCGTCGGCCTCGCCGGTCCCGCTCACCGCCGGTTCCTCGCCGAGTGGTACCGCGGCGATTTCCCTGGTTCCTTCGCCCGCGGGGAGGCCTTCAGTGCCAACGCAGACACGGGTGATGAGCGCACCTGCGGCATGACCGCAGCGCTGTGCGGCATCACCGATGCTGAGCGTTCCCGAGACAGTGTCGCCCTCGACTATGGGCTGCGCCGACTACGGCTTGCGTACGGGATGGCTGCGTCGTTCGGGACGCCCCTGGTCTACATGGGCGACGAGATCGCGCTACCGAGCGACACGTCGTATCGAGATGATCCTCTGCGCGCAGATGATTCGCGGTGGGCGCAGCGTCCGACCATGGACTGGGACCGCGCCGCCGAACGCATGGTGCCTGGAACCGTTGCACACCTCGCATTCTCGGCATTGCACGGCGTCCTCGATGCCCGACGCCGGACGCCCCCGATGCGCCAGGGCGGAACGGTCACGATCCTTCATGTCGATGACCCGCGCGTGTTCGCGTTCGCCCGGTCCCACCCGGAGCACGGCCGAGTCCTCGGCCTGGTGAACGTGTCGACCTCAACTGCCTCTGCCCCGGTGGAGACGCTGGCCTGGGCAGGCGTGTCCGAAGGCGCGCCCGAAGTTCTGGGAACGACCGGCATCGAGCGCAGCGCAGGTCGAATCCAACTCCCGGCCCTCACGATGGCATGGTTCACCGACGACTTGGAGCCACGGGTTGTGCCATCGCCTCCGCCTCCCGACCTTGGCTGACGCCGTGTCCCTCTCCACGACTCCTGCCCTCCCACGATCGAAATCGAGAATCCGATGAGCCCCGACATCCGTCTGAGCAAGTACAGCCACGGCGCCGGCTGTGCCTGCAAGCTCGGGCCATCCGAGCTTGCATTCGTGCTCCGCGACATGCCCGTACCGAGCCACCCCGATCTGCTCGTAGGGACGGCCAGCGGCGACGACGCCGCCGTGTGGCGGGTATCCGATGACCGGGCCATGGTGGCAACGATCGACTTCTTCACCCCAGTCGTCGATGACGCCGCCACCTGGGGGGCAATCGCAGCGGCGAACGCGGCCAGCGATGTGTACGCAATGGGCGGGCGCCCCCTGTTCGCGCTCAACGTCGCGGCGTGGCCGCGCGACCTGCTCGACCTCGCGATCCTGTCCGAGGTGCTCCAGGGCGCGACCGCAATCGCGGCCAAGGGCGGTTGGCTGACCGTAGGTGGACATACGGTCGACGGGCCAGAGCCGATGTTCGGCCAGGCCGTGTTCGGCGAGGTCCACCCGGATCGGATCATGACGAACGATGCCGCGCGGGCCGGGCAGGCGGTCCTGCTGACGAAGGCCATCGGCACGGGCGTCGTGACGACCGCACTCAAGCGCCTCGACCAGGACGCATCCAAGCCCGGCGGACGCCTGTACGAGCCTTACGAGGCCGCAGTCGATTCGATGACGACCCTGAACGACGTCGCCAGCCGGATCGCCGTCCGTTATGGGGTTCGGGCCGCGACGGATGTCACCGGGTTCGGACTGACCGGTCACCTCCACAAGATGGGACGGGGGAGCGGGGTGGCGATGGTGATCGATGTGGACGCGATCCCCGTTCTACCCGGCGTCGAACAGCTGCTGGCCGATGGTTTCGTCCCTGGCGGTACCGGCCGCAACCTCGAGTTCGTGGCCGCACACGTCGTGGCCGACGACGCCCTCTGGGGGAGCCGTCAAAACCTCCTCGCCGACCCGCAGACGTCGGGTGGGCTGGCGATGTGCGTCGACCCGGCGAATGTCGATGCCGCGCTCGCCGATCTGCGCTCGGCAGGATTGCCTGCGGCCCGCATCGGCACGGTCGTGGATGGCCGTCCCGGCGAGCTTCGGTTCCGATAAGGGGCCGCAAGCGCTGCTCGTGCTGAACTGCGACGTCATGGCTGACGACCCCGACGATGTTTTGCCGGCACGGTGGCACGCGCCGTACTTCGCCGCACAGGGTCTGCTCACGCGGCTCCCATGCCCGACGGGGCCGGAACCGAACCCGCAGGTGTTCGGGTCTTCCAGCGCCTGGTTCCCGGCGGTCGGTGTTGTCGTCGGTGGGATTGCGGCGGCCGCGGTCGCGCTGCTGGGCGGCGCTCTCGACGAACCGATGGGACTGTCCGCCGCTGTCGCGATCGGGATGGGCGCGCTGGTCACGGGTTCGTTCCACGAGGACGCATTCGCGGATGTGTGCGACGCGTTCGGGGGGATGACACAGGAGCGTCGGCGCGACATCATGCGCGATAGCCGGGTCGGGTCGTTCGGTGCGGTCGGCGTCGCTGTGTTGATCGTGGCCAAGGTCGCCGCGCTCTCGTCGGTGCCGTGGCGCGTCGCTGCGGCGGCATTGCTGCTCGGCCACGTCATCGCGCGCTGGTCGTCGACAGTGATGCTGCGCTGGGTCCGACTCGCCGATACCGACGAGATCGCCAAGGTCTACGCCGGGCAGATCACGTGGCTCCGGCTCGCGTTGGCCAGCGCGCTGCCGACGGTTCCCCTCGCCGTCTTCCTGGTCGGCCCGTTCGTGTCGCTCGGACTCTTCGCAGGGATCGTCGTGCTCGTGGCGCTCGCTTCGGCGTTCTTCCGGAGGTGGCTGGGAGGGATCACGGGCGATTGCATCGGATCGGTCAACCAGTTAGTCGAAGTGATCGTCTATGCGGTCGCTGCGAATCCCACCGTGGCCGGGATGATCCTTCGCAGGCTCAGCGAATGACGCAGGCACGAGCAGGCGTAGGGTGGACCATGGCACGACTACCGCTCGTCGATTCCAACGATCCGCACACCGATCCCAAAGCGGTGGACGCGTTGAAAGCGGTGAGCAGGCGACGCAACCGCACGGTCGACCCCAACGTGTACCGGGCCATGGCGAACCACCCCGACGCCCTTCGATCGCTCGTCGCGTTCGGCACGGTGGTGTACTTCGAGAATTCGATGACGCCGGCGCAACGCGAGCTCGCCTACCTCACCGCCAGTCTCACCAACGATTGCCATTACTGAATTCCGACGCACGTGCTGCTCGGTCGAGCAGCGGGGTTGACGGACGAGCAGCTTGCCCACCTCGGCGACAGCACGCGGCCCGAAGGCATCTACGACGATGCAGCGTGGGCGATCGTTCACTACGCGCAGGTATCGACGCGCAACGAACCGATCACGAACGCGATCTACGCCAGCCTTAGGATGCACTTCTCTGAGAGCCAGATCATCGAGATCTGCTTCACCGTCGGGCTCAGCAACACGATCAACCGATTCCATGCGACATTCCTCACCGATGTCGACGAGTCCACACAACAGGTCCTTGCACCGTCGTGCCCGCTGAACTATCCCGTTCTTGGTGACGACCTCGAACCCGTTTGAGGGCGGAAGAAGATCGGCCCTACGGTCAAACCGTTCGCCCGACGCCGAACAATTCGTACATGGCGATGGCCGCGGCGCTGGCCACGTTCAGGGAGTCGACATCGGGATTCGTGGGGATGCGGACGCGGTGCATCGCAGCCTCCATCGCCGCTTCGGTCAGGCCCGTCGACTCGGTGCCGACGATGAGCGCGAGCCGCGCGACCGGTTCCGCCCGGAACGACCGCAACGAAGTCGCCTCGGCATGCGGTGTGAGGGCGACCGTGGTGAAACCGGCCGTATGCAGCTTCGTGATGAGGTCCTCCCCCTTCGGTACGCGCGCATAGGGAATGCTCAGCACCCACCCCATCGACGTGCGCACGGCTTTGCGGTACAGCGGGTCGCCGCAGTTGGTCGAGAGGAGAACGGCGTCGGCTTCGAACGCGGCGGCGTGGCGGAAGATCGCGCCCACGTTGTCCGGGTCGACAACGTCCTCGAGCGCGACGATTCTTCGACATCCGGCCAGGAGTGCAGCGGGTTCGGGGAGAACAACCCGCTCCGCTAGTGCAAGTGCGCCCCGATGAAGGGCGAAGCCGACGACGGCGTCCACGACCGCCTGCGAGGCGACGAAAGCTGTGGCCTCGACCGGTCCGAGACGCTCGCGTAGCCGGACCGCACGCGTCGTGGTGAGCAGCAAAGACCGAACCGGGAACCGCCGCTGCACGAGTCGCTCGATGACGAGCTCGCTCTCGGCGATGAACGTGCCATGCACGCGCTGCGCGACGTCTTTGAGATTCCGGTACTCATCGACGCGCGAGTCTGCGGGGTCGTCGATCTCCACGAAGTGGACCATGCGATTCTTCGGCCTTCTCGGGGGCGCTCGCGGAGGGCCGTCAGTGCAGCCGGGCGAGGCGTTCAGCCGCGGCGTCGAGCGTCTCGAGCTTCTTCGGGAACGCGAAGCGGATCTTGCCGCCGCCCTTGCCGGGCGCATCCGGTCGGTAGAAGCTCGACCCGGGCACCCCGGCCAACCCGATCTCCTTCACCAGCCGGATCGCGAACGCCTGATCGTCGGCCGCAGGGTCGTGCGCACTGGTGTCGCAGAGGACGTAGTAGGCGCCGTCGGGCACGTTCACGCCGAACCCGGCATCGCCCAGTGCCCCGCAGAGCCGGTCCCGGCGTTCCAGGTAGTGGCCGGCGAGACCGTCGTAGTAGGACGCCGGCAGGTTCATCGCCGCGATGCCGGCCTCCTGCAGCGGTGCGGCGGCGCCGACGGTCAGGAAGTCATGCACCTTGCGGATGGCCCCGGTGAGCGTCGGCGGCGCGATGGTCCAACCGACACGCCAGCCCGTCACCGAGTACGTCTTCGAGAGGGCGTTGATCGTCACGGTGCGATCTTCCAGACCGGCCACCGTCGCGGGTGGGATGTGACCACCCGCGCCGAGGTAGTGGATGTGCTCGTAGATCTCGTCGCTTATGACGACCACGTTCCAGCGTTGGCAAAGATCAGCAATCACTGACCACTCGGCGGCCCGGAACATCTTCCCGGTGGGGTTGTTCGGCGAGTTGACGATGATCGCACGGGTCTTCGGACCGAATGCCGCTCGCAGTTCCGCCTCGTCGAAGGTCCACTCGGGCTCACGCAGAGAGACGTATCGGGGTATCGCGCCCGACAGTATGCAGTCGGGGCCGTAGTTCTCGTACCACGGTTCGAACACGACGATCTCGTCGCCCGGCTCGACGATCGCTAGGCACGTGGCGATCATCGCCTCGGTGGCACCGCACGTGACGCACAGTTCGGTGTCGGGGTCGACCTGCCAGCCCGGATAGGTCCGTGCCACCTTGCCCGCGATGGCCTCGCGGAACGCCGGGGTACCCCACGTGACCGCGTATTGGTTCACGTCCCGATCGATCGCGTCCTTCGCTGCTTCCTTGAGCTCGGTCGGGCACGCGAAGTCGGGGAAGCCCTGTGCCAAATTGACCGCGCCGTGTGCGTTGGCGACGCGGGTCATCTCGCGGATGACGGACTCGGTGAAGGACTGGGCGCGGGTGCTGATGCGGTCGACAGGGCCGGGCATGGGCGAGAGCATCGCATGCGTGTGCCGACCGGAAACGAGGCGCCCCCTCCCGGCTACCCGGATGCGTCGACGTGGTGCACCTTCACGCAATCGTCAAGAATCGGTATTCACATCTGGTCATCAGTACGCCTACGATCTTCCGATGCGTACCTCCCCCACGCCGTCCCGCGTTCGGCACGCCAGGTTCGCCGTCGCGATCCTTGCGAGCGCTTCGGTTTTCGGCGCTGTTGCCAGCCAGACGTTCGCGCATGCCGACGACGGCGCCATCGTCCTGCCGAACGTGCCGACGACGGTCGCGCCGACCACGACCCTGGCCCCCACGACGACCGTCACTCCCGTCACCGCGCCGCCGACGAGCGTGCCGACCACCGACGTCACGACCACGACGGCGGCGCCCGTCACTGCACCGCCGACGACCGCTCCGGTCTCGATTCCGACCGTCACCACGACCCCGCCGCCCACGACGAAGAAGCCGACGCCGAAGGACCCTGGCAATCCGAACGCCAAGGGTGCCACGAGGGTCGAGGTCGACATCAGCCAGCAGCGCCTCTACATCTACAAGGGCAGCGACCTCTACCGGTCGATCCACGTGTCGACCGGATCAGGGAAGCACTACTGCACCAAGGGCAGGTGCGGCACGGCCCATACGCCGCGGGGCCGCTTCCGGGTCTACAACCGGATCAACGGATGGCGGACGTCGTTCCTTGGTCGCCTCTACAACCCGCTCTACTTCACCGGCGGATTTGCCATCCACGGCGCCGCTTCGGTGCCGAACTACCCGGCCTCGCACGGTTGCGTCCGAGTCACGATGGCCAACGCCCGCTGGCTACCGAGTGCCGTCCCCAACGGTGCCCCCGTCTGGGTCCACGACTGAGCTCACGCGCTCCCCGGACCGCTTTCGCGCTCGACGATCAGGCAGGTGGCGGCAGGATCTTTCGCTCGATCATCTTGCGAAGCCAATACCGGAACGTCTCCTCGGTGTCATAAACCTGGCCGAAGCCGGCCTGCTTGATCTTGACCGTGCTGACGAATGCCGCTGGCAGTCCCCCCTCGGCACCGTAGGCGAAGCAGAAATCTGCGTAGTGGTGGGACTCACCGATGAGCTGATCCATCGTCACCGGACGGAGGCCGTGTTTGGCAACGATCTTGTCCCACACGCCAGCTTTGGACGGGAGATATTCAGCCAGCTTGATCGGCTCGTCCTGACCGACCTCCACACCGAGCTCATCCGCCATCGCAGGCCACAGGTCACGCCACTCGAACACCTCACCGTTCGTGAGGTTGAACGTCTCGCCTGCGGCCGCCGGTGAACTGGCGCCCCACACCAACGCATCGGCCACGAGCCGAGTGTCAACGGCCTCCCACACCCACGACGTCCCGCCCGGGAAGCTGAACCCCAGACCTTCCTCCCGGCGGATGGCGGCATACGCGCCGATGATCGGGGGCAGGTTCATCACCACGCCGTAGTTGGGCCCCACCACGAGTTGCGGTCGCCAGATGCTGAACGCCCAGCCGCCCTTGGCCGCCATCTCCCGGATGTAGTCCTCCTGCAGCCAGTAGAAGTTCTCGTGCGGGTCGCGTGCGTAGCGCTCCCTACCCGGAATCCTCATCGGGTGCAGGTGGATGCCATACGCCTTCGTCCCCTGCAGCACGCTCACGTGCCGCAGACCCTTCGCGCTCATCGCCAACGGTTCCATCAGGTTCTTGAGCATGGCCAGGTTGGTCTGCATCTGATCCTGCTCGCTCCATCCGGCAATCAGTCCCGGTTTCTCGTAGACCGCCGTGTAGACGACATGGGTGACGCCGGCAAAGGACGCAGCCGACGCCGCGCACGCCGCCTGATCCTGCAGGTCCAATGCGACGTGTCGGAAGGCAACCTTGCTCTCCACCTCCGGCTTTCGTCGAGACACGGCGATCACTTCGTAGCCGGCCCCCAAGAAGCTCTCGACGGCAGCCGCCCCCACCAGGCCGCTAGCCCCAGCGATCAGTACGGTTTCAGACATTGTGATCTCCTCTCCCGCACGCTGAAACCGTCATCGGACCCAGCTGCGACGGCACTCCGTGCCGACTCGCAAATCTACAGAACCGTTGACACAGAACAAAACCGAGAGGATACGCGCGCCGCATGTCGGTTTGCGCCGCAATAACCTAAATTCGCGCAGGCTCAATTCAGTCATATACTTTTTCCTTCGTTCCTTGCCAGCGAATTTTGCGGCACGGTTCATTCAAAAGGAACGCCGGGCGGGCGACAGCGCGCAGAGTGGCTGAAGGACATCCGCTCCGACTCCCGCGTCGGCCTGTCCAGCGACGAGGATACGATTGCGTGCCGCAAGGTCACGGTAGCAACCGGCATCTGGCACCGCCAATACGACGTCGATGGCAGGCCCATGGTACAACTCGCTGGTTCAACCCTACGCGCAAACAAACCCACACAAGGAGACGCAAGATGAGCACTACCGAACAAGAACCGTCACTGGACCGACTGCTCAAGGATTCACCGAAGAATTGGGGCAAGTGGGGACCCGACGACGAAGTGGGGAGCCTGAACTACCTCACGCCCGAGGTGATCCTGAAGGCGGCGGGGTCGATCAAGCAGGGCAAGGTGTTCACGCTGCAAGTGAAGATGGCCAACCCGGAAGGAGATCCCGTGTGGCCCGGGCGCAGCGGCGCGGTCCGGACCACGGTGATCGACGAGGGCCATTACATCGCCGGTAAGGGAGTGGACTTTGCAGGTGGCGCGCACTACGCCGACGACTACATGACGTGCTTCCTGCAGGGCAGTACCCAATATGACGCACTCGGTCACGTGTGGTACGACGGCCAGATCTGGAACGGTTACGACGCCAAGACCACCATCGGCGGTCTGGCCAAGGCCAGTGTGCTGCCCCTTGCCGAAAAAGGGATCGTGGGTCGAGGGATCCTGCTCGATATGGCGAGGTTCCGCGGCAAGGACGTGCTTGACGTAGCGGAGACATTCACACACGAGGACCTGATGGCCTGTGCCAAAGCGCAAGGTACGGAAATTCTTCCCCGGGACATCCTTGTCATCCGCACGGGATGGATCGGCAAGTTCTACAAAGTCACCCGGGAGGAGTTCTACGGCAACTTCGTGGAACCAGGGCTGACCCACAGCGATGCGCTCGTGCGATGGTTCCACGAGATGGAGATTCCCAACCTCGTCACCGACACCATCGCCAATGAGGTCACGGTAGATCCAGTGTCAGGCGTTGTCTTGCCGTTGCACAACGCACTGATGCGCAATCTGGGCGTGACCCTGACGGAGATCTGCTGGCTCGACGACCTCGCGGCCGATTGCGTGGCCGATGGCCAGTGGACGTTCCTCTACGTTGCCGCGCCGCTCAAGGTGGTTGGTGGCACCGGCGCCCCTGTCAATCCCATCGCCATCAAGTAGCGCCGATGTCCGATCGAGGAGAAATCATGTACGCAGAGCGACCCTGGCTTCGCCAGTATCTACCGGGGATGCCCTCGGACATCGAGATTCCCTTCGAATCGGGCCTCGACATGTTCAAGGCCGCCGTTCGGACATCGGCGGACCGTCCGCTTGTCCACTACTTCGGCCGAACGCTGTCGATCGGAGAAGTCGATCGACACACTGATGCATTGGCGGCGGCAATCGTCGAACGCGGGTTCACCCACGGCGAACGCGTCGCGCTCTATCTCCAGAACGTTCCCCAGTTCTTCCTGGCCGTCATCGCCACGTGGAAAGCCGGAGGCATCGTGGTGTCGGTGAACCCCATGAACAAGGGGCGTGAATTGGCATACGTCCTTGAGGACTCCGGTGCGACAGTGCTAGTGACCCTGGAGTCGCTGTACGCCGAAGTGGCGCGCGACGTGGTGTCGAACAGCACATCGGTTCGCACGGTCATCACCACCAGCGAGCTCGACTTCCTGGGCGACGAGCGTCCCAGTGTGATGGCGGCATCAGTGAAGACCCCCCAGAACGGCACGCTCGACCTCGTGGACCTGATAGCCGCACACGACGGGCAACGGGTGCCTACCCCTACATTGCGCAGTGATGAGGTGGCCTTCCTCACCTACACATCCGGCACCACCGGTCCCCCGAAGGGGGCCACCAATACGCACCGCAACGTCGTGTTCAACTCGGAGGCCTACAAAACCTGGATGTCGCTCACTCCGGACGACATCGTCTTGGGCGTGGCGCCTCTGTTCCACATCACCGGGCTGATCGCCCACCTCACGGTGGCGTTGTTGGTACCCATGCCCGTCGTATTGGGGTACCGCTTCGACCCTGCCACCACACTCGATCTCATCGAGCGTTACCGACCGACGTTCACGGTGGGCGCCATCACGGTGTACATCGCGTTGATGAACGACCCATCGTGTGCCGGACGCGACCTTTCCTCGCTCACGAAGGTGTACAGCGGTGGGGCGCCGATCGCACCATCGGTGGTCGAGCGCTTCGAGCGGGAAGTGGGCGCGTACATCCACAACATCTACGGACTCACCGAAACCACATCTCCCTCCCACGGCGTGCCGATGGGAGCTCGATCGCCCGTGGACCCAACGTCAGGTGCGCTGTCGGTCGGTGTGCCGATCTTCAACACGATCGTGCGCATCATCGACGAGCAGGGCAACGACGTACCGGTCGGCCAGATCGGCGAGTTCGTCACCAGTGGGCCGCAGGTGGTGACCGGCTACTGGAACAAGCCGGAGGAGACCGCGCACGCCCTGCCGGGCGGCGATCTCCACACCGGTGACGTCGGCTTCATGGACGAAGAAGGTTGGTTCTATGTCGTCGACCGGAAGAAGGACATGATCATCGCCTCCGGCTACAAGGTGTGGCCACGTGAGGTGGAAGACATGCTCTATCAACATGCCGCCGTGCGTGAGGCGGCGGTCGTCGGTGTACCCGACGAGTATCGCGGCGAAACCGTGAAGGCTTTCGTCAGTCTCCGCCCCGGTGCCACCGCCGACGAAGCGGAATTGATCGCGTTCTGCAAAGAGCGGATGGCCGCGTACAAATACCCTCGCTCGATCGAGTTCGTCGACGAACTTCCGAAGACGGTGACTGGCAAGATTCTGCGCCGGGAGCTTCGCACACAGCCGACGAATTAGTCCCGTTCCAGCTCCGGGTCTCGCGCCCCTGTGAAGCCCGGTGTCGGCTGCGAGACGAGCCAACTCGACGTTCCACAACCGGTTCCGGTATGAACCCGATGTCATACGCGCCGTACGGGATCGGCTTGGGCCTGTTCGACCGACACCACCGGCAAACCCGCGGCCAAGAACCCCTTCGCCAACGCGTTGATCGACTCGAACTGGGCGTTGCGGTCCGGATGCTGCACCCCTTCCGCCCTCTTCACCGTCGCCACCAACGTCCGCCGCTACCGCTCATCCAACACCAACACCAAGCGGCCCGCGCCAGGCCCGCCGCTATCAAACTCGGTGCACAGCGGCGAACCTGACGGGGTCCGGGGCCGGGGCCACGGTGGACGCGCGCTTGGACGTGTGCGACGTTCACCGCGGTAGGAGTTGTACGGTCATGGCGATCACCTCGCCGAGGCGAGAACGCACAGCCACCTCGTTTTGCGACTTCGGGAACGCGTGTTGTAACTTCTGTTGAAGTAGATGTGTGACCCCTTTTCCGCCTCGCTCACACCGGCGAGATGAATTTCGGAGGGGTTGTTGTTCGCTAGGGCCAACCGGCCGCAGGGGGATTCAATGTGCTCGTCGCTGACGGATCCGTTCTTATTCGACTTTGGACCCAGGACGAGGCGCGCGCTTTGCCCGAAGCCACTGGCCGGGTTGGCGCTACACAAGCGAACTGCGAACTTTGTTCGCCCTCTATCACATCCAAATAGCCAAACAGGAGTGACTGATGTCAAATAATGATCACCTCGACCCTGAGGGAAGCGAATCGGAAGGCCTGACCCGTCGACAGTTGCTGCACCGCCTCGGAGTAGTGGGAGTGGGCGCGGCGCTGGTGCCCGGCCTTGTGCTCGACGCCGCATCGGCCGCCACGAAGACCCCCGCCAAGTCCAAGGCCGCCGCCAGCAACGCGGGCACGCAGCTCGCGAAGATGCTGAAGATCGACCCCAAGTACGCGGCCAAGGGGATGGACTTCTCTGTCGGCGCCGTCCTCGCCCTGTCGGGAACCGGGTCGTTTTACGGAAAGACGATGTCGCGAGGCACCGACCTGGCCGTCCAACACATCAAGGCTGCGGGCGGCCCCAACTTCAAGGTGATCTACAAGGACCACAAGTCGGGCGACGCAGCCGCCGGGCAGACCGCCGTCACGGAACTCGGAGCGGCCGGTGTCCCGGCCAAGTTGGCCAGCTACGTCGACGACCTCGGCGCCATGTTCCAGGGCACCGAGCAGTACAAGATGTTCACTCTCGACGGCGGCGGTGGGACGAGCATCTTCGGGCAAGGAAAGCCGTACCTCTGGGGGACCCGTGCGATCACACCGAACGATCCCATGCCGGGCCTGTTCCAGTATCTTCACAAGGCCGTGCCCGCCGCGAAGAGCGTCGGCTTGATGGGATGGGACGTCGGCGAGCCCGCGAACTCGATCATCAAGAAGGACGTGCTGGCCAAGATCGCTGCTGGGGGGTATTCGCACAACGGCCTCTACGAACTGGTGCCAATCGGCAATCAGGACTTCTCGCAGGTGCTG
>JAYUDQ010000344.1:0-5279 GCA_043739745.1 Acidimicrobiia bacterium
GGCGCACCGTCCCCGGCGAGCGGGATCCGCGGCTCGAGTCGGGGCCCGATCCAACCAGCCAGCGCATGGCCACGGTGGTCGTCGCCGGGGCCGCTTCGCCCCCGACCGACGCGGGTAAGCGGTCGTCGACGGCCCGATGCATCGTCCGCAGACCGAGTGTCGGCGCGTCGCTCGCGCCCGCCACCAGCCGCACCGGGGTGTCGGCGCCGTCGCCGAACGCGCTCCCGGCCACGCCCGCCGAGGCGGCAGACGGCGACGACGCGCTCGCGTCCGATTCGGCCGCCGCGTCACCCGTTCCTGCGCCGGCCCACGACGCAGCATCGGACGATGCGAACGCCGACGAGTCGGAACCGGACGCAACGAACCCGGACGCAACGAACCCGGACGCAACGTCCGCGGACGAGATGACCCCTGACGATCCGAGGCTCGACGACACTGCGGCGGGATCGGTGTTCGCCGCGAGGGAGCTCCCCGAATCGGCCGAGCGGTGCACGACGTCAACGCCCGACCCGCCGTCAGCGGCCGCCACCGTTTCGGTCGGGCCAGCTCCGGACGCCCGGGGAGCCAGCGCCAGACTGGCCATGTCCTCGTTCCACCCCGCGAAGGGATCCGCCTCCGGCAGTGCCGAGACGGCGGATTCCGGCAGCGCGCCCATCGGCGTTCCGAGACCACCGCGGCGACCGAGCGTCGGACGCGTCGAGGAGACACCGGCGGCGTCCGGCAAGCGATCGATCTGTCGCGCGATTGCCGCCGTCGGGGCATTGCCGGACGAGGAGCCGAGCGCATCCACGGTACCCGACGAATCGTCCGACGCCGACGATTCGCCTCCGCTCGAGCTCGAGCTCATGGCCGAATCGGCGTCGTCGGCGGTGCGGAAGGCAGCCGCGGTGAACGGCTCGCCCGGTGACGTCACCTCGACCACGTGGCGCCGACGGCTCACGACCGGCGAGGGTCCCGCGCTTGCCTGGTCGGCCTGACGGGCGACGGACGGCGATGTGGCCGATGACCCCGATGCCCCCGTTGCCATGCGGGCCACCGGCTCGGCCACCCGCGCGATTGGCGGGCTCAGCACGAGCGACGATGCGGCCATGCCACCGTCACCAACCGCGGCGGGCACCGCGGCAAGCGAGCGGATCGGCGCCTCGGCCGACGCGACGGTCGAATGATGGATCGCGCCGGTCAGCGACGAGCCGGTCAGCAGCGGGGCGAAGGACGCAGTTTCGCCATCCGCGGTCACGTCACCATCCGCGGACGTCGCAGACGCCGACACGGAATTTGAGCCGCCACCGGCCGATGCGCCATCGGTCGAGCGGGCGATCGCCGTGGAACCACCGGTCGTGGCCGCGACAGGCGACGGTCGCAGCGTCGGCGTCCACGCGCCGGTCGGTGAGCTCGACGTGTCGGCATCCAGCTCGGCACCGCTCAGTCGGCGGGGTCGCAGCACCAGATCGGCACCGGAGGACAGCACGGCGGCGTCGAGCGCGGAGGGATAAGCAACCACCCGCATGAGGTGGGAGACGACCCCGAGCGGCCCATCGGTGCGGATCTCGTGGCTTAGCGGCCGGGCCATCGTGGCCAGCGACGCCGCAGGTGCATGGGCGACGAGCGAACGCTGCACCCGTGAATCGAAGGTCATCGGCATCGGCCGATTGGCCTGCAGCGTGGGTGGGGGAAGGAGGCGCCACGCGGCGGGGCCCGCGGTCGGAGCGGCACCTTCGTCGGCCGGCTCACGCTGGACCGAAGCGACGGAGGGGGCCGCCGCGCTCGTCGGAGCTGCAGGGCTCGACAGACCGGCCAGTTCCGGGACGCGCGGCGGAGGCGAGCCCTCGCTCGCCTCCTGCGGTCTCCAGAACTGCCACCACGCCATCTCGGTCTTGTCGGCCTTCCTACGTTCGTGCTTCCCGGGGTCCCCCGGGCTATTCGCTCATGCGCTTGTTGATGGACGCGATCTCCTCGACGAACCTGCGCCGGGTGCGATGGTCGAGGTCCATGAGCTCGTTCATGGACCAGTGGAAGTGGTAAGCGACGTACGCGACCTCCTCGTAGAGCCGGTCGGCGGCGTACGTCAGGATCCCCCCGGGGAACCACCTGCCACGTCGACCGCGAAGGTCGAGTTGCAGGAGGGGCATTGCACGCTGGCGCGCGTGTGGCCTTCCTGGTTGATGCGCCGGTACAGGTCCTGAAGGAACGCAAGATCAGACGCGAACAGGTTCTCGATCACCTCGCCGTAGATGCTCGGCAGCGACCCGAGTTTCGTCACCACGCGTGACAGCAGGACCACCGACAGGTAGGCCGGATTGTCCTTGACCCGCATGTCCGACAGCGGCAGCAGCTCATCCCTCGCGGTTGCGAGGCGCATGGTGCCATGGCGGTGCACGACCCCGTCGCCGTCGACGAAACCCCGCGGGAGCTCGAAGTCGTATGTCGTTTGCAAGGTGCCCGCTTACTTGACCCTGATGAGGCCCTCATGGACGATGGTGACCTCTTCGAGCGCGAGGTTGTTGCTGGTCGCGTTGAGCTCACCGCCCTTGTACTTGGAGATCCACGCTTCGGTGAACTCGTAGCGGACGATCTCGTTGGCACCCGTGGGGTCCTTGATCACGATCGCACCGGTCTTACGCTTGAATCCACCGGGACGTTTGCCGGCCATGCTCTGCGAACCGAGCGAATCGGCAAACGCCTTCCACAGCGCCATGTCCGACGTCTGCCCCTTCTTGAGCGTCACCGGCGAGTACTTGTTCGCCCCCGGAACACTCCGAATCACCATCTTGCCGGTCTTGTCCGTCTCCTTCGACTGGATGACCTCGACCTCGATCTCGAGCCCCGAGCACTCACGGAACGAACCGATCTGCGTCCCGTCGAGTTCGAGGAAGAAGTTGATACCTACTACCGGATCTTCACCTGCGGCCATGTGCGTTGTGCTCCTTGTGCGAAGTGTGGGTGGTGTGCGACGTGCGGGTCAGGATGTGATCGGGACAGCAGGTCATTCGGTCGGCGAACCGGAGAACTGCGAGATCCGGAACACGACGAACTCGGCCGGCTTCACCGGGGCGATGCCGATCTCGACGATGAGCTGGCCGGCGTCACGCACCTCGGGAGGGTTCGTCTCGGCATCGCACTTCACATAGAACGCCTGATCGGCGGTCTCCCCGAACAATGCGCCCGATCGGTAGACGTTGAACAGGAACGCGTTGATCGTCCTCGTGACCTTCGCCCACAGTCCCTGGTCGTTCGGCTCGAACACGACCCACTGCGTGCCCTCGAAGATCGACTCCTCGATGAAGTTGAACAACCGTCGGACGTTGAGGTAGCGCCACTCGGGCTCACTCGACAGCGTGCGCGCGCCCCAGACCCGGATCCCGCGGCCCGGGAAGGCACGGATGCAGTTCACGCCGATCGGGTTGAGCAGGTCGTGCTCGCCCTTGGTGATGTTCAGGTCGAGGCTCAGCGCGCCGCGCACGACTTCATTGGCGGGAGCCTTGTGCACGCCGCGTTCGTTGTCGTTGCGGCTCCACACGCCGGCCATGTGGCCCGACGGCGGGACGGCGATGTTCTTGCCGGAGAGCGGATCGAAGACCTTGATCCAGGGCCAGTAGAGCGAGGCGTACTTCGAGTCGTAGCGGGCCTTGGCCTGGCGCCACTCCCGCACCTGCTGGGCGTTCATGGCCGGCGGCGCATCGAGGATGGCCACCCGGTCGCCCATGAGCTCGCAGTGGTTCATCATCGCCGTTTGCACGGCCTGCACGCCGTCGATGTCGATGAGCCCACGCTCGTACAGCGCCATCAGATCCGGGCACGCGACCATGGTGATCGGGTCGACCGCCTCGAGGCCACCGAACCCGGTGCGCTTGGCGGAGTCGCCGACGTAGTCGGCCGCATCGACGCGCATCGGAGCCGAGGCAGACCCACCGGCCAGCGCGTAGCTGCCGTTGGCCGGGCGCACCAGTTCGCCGCCCTTGACCTCTTCGATCTGGATGAGCTTCGACTGCGCGTTGACGATGGTCGCGACGTTCGTCTTGCCTCGCTTGATCGACACGTTGTCGAACGTCTCCTCGGCCGCTGCGCCCCGCTTGACGACGAGCTTGAACGTCTCGTCCGTGGGCTCGGTGGCATCCGCGACCTCGACGTTCAGATTGTTGCCGATGGGGCCTTCGGCCGCAGCGTTGACGCGCACGGAGGGCAGGCCGTTCTGTCCGGCCGCCGGCAGTTCGGCCCGGGCCTTGGGTTGCGCACCCCCCTGCTGGCCGATGCGAACGACGTAGGCGATTCCGCCGCCGTTCAGGAAGAAGCCGTAGACGGCATGGGCGAGATACGTGCCCTCGACGAAATCGCCGAACGTCGTCGAGAACTGGGTCCAGTTGGTGACCAGGGTGGGCTCGTTGAACGGTCCCTTCTCGGACAGTCCGACGAACGCGGCGACGGCAGTGCCGACACCTTCGATCGGCTGACTTCCCGAGGGAACCTCTTCCACGTAGACGCCGGGTGACAGGTACTGCGGCATTTGCGAACCTCCGAGGGCACACACGAGTGGTTCAAGCATCGTGGTGCCCCCGGAGGCGGGCCGGAACGGCCTACGGGTCGGCCGGTGAGGCAACGAAGCGTGCCCGATGGGGCAGCGGCGCCACCGGGCACTCGCCGACATCGACGAATCGGTCGGTCGACGACCGTCCGATCGATCTCGGGACGTCTGGCGGAACCTCAGTAACAACCTGCATCGATTCCGAAGTCCGAATCGAGGTAACACCTGTATTGATCAACCTTGAACCCGATGGTTCGCCCCACGGGCGTGGCGTCGAGTACGAAGAAGTAGCCGCGTCCGGTCAGTCTCACATCCCCGATCCCTCGAATCTTCTTTCGAGATGGATTGACGTACAACTTGGAGACGGATCCGACGCCCACCGTCCCGACTTCGTCGTCTCCGTTGCTCGCTTCGGAAAGAAACCCGGAGGCGAGACCCATCGGTACAAGATGAGCCCCTTGATTGCCTCACCCGACGTTTCTGCTCCCTGGTATGCCAGCAATCCCAACGGGGCACACGTCACACAACCACCAGTAGACGCCGCCAAGCTTCACCAGGTCCATCGCCGACGGTGACCCCGCCGGCAACGATGCAGCCGGAACACTCGGCACCTCTCCCGGCCCCGACGACACCGCCGGCCCAGGCGCACCACCCGCCGCAGCCACCGCCGCCAACGCACGAGGATCACCAGGCAACAAAGGCGGACTGACCACGCGCTGCTCCGACACCGCCGCCGCCTCCTGCGCCGACGCACCCCGCC
>JAYUDQ010000345.1:0-1938 GCA_043739745.1 Acidimicrobiia bacterium
TTCTCCGGCGAGCGCACGGTCGAGCTTGTAGAGCGTGAGCCCGATGCGGTGGTCGGTGATGCGGTTCTCCTTGAAGTTGTACGTGCGGATCTTCTCGCCCCGACCGCCGCCCCCGACCTGGCTCCTGCGCACCGCAGACTGCTCGGCCGCGAAACGCTCCTGTTCGGCCTTGAGCACCCGCGACCGCAGCACGATCATGGCCTTCGCCCGGTTCTGGATCTGGCTGCGCTCATCTTGCATCTCCACCACGATGCCGGTCGGCTTGTGGGTGATGCGCACCGCCGACTCGGTCGTATTGACGCTCTGGCCGCCCGCTCCAGACGAGCGGTAGACGTCGATCTGCAGATCGCCCTGGTCGATGTCGACGTCGACCTCCTCGGCCTCGGGCATCACCGTGACGGTGGCCGACGACGTATGGATGCGTCCCTGGCTCTCGGTAACTGGCACGCGCTGTACGCGGTGCCCGCCGCCCTCGTGCTTCATGCGGCTCCAGACACCTTCGCCGCGAACGAGGAAGCTGGCCTCGTTCAGGCCGCCCTTGTCGCTGTTGTCGAGTGCGAGCACCTCGAGCTTCCAGCCCATGCGATCGGCGTAGCGGACGTACATCTCGTAGAGGTCACGGGCGAAGAGGTTCGCCTCCTCGCCACCCTCAGCCCCCCGGATCTCGATGATGACGTTCTTCTCGTCGTTCGGGTCCTTCGGCAGCAGCAGGACCTTCAGCTGTTCCTCGAGCTCGGCGATGCGGTGCTCGGTGTCGTCGACCTCGGCCCGCATGGCGTCCCGGTCGTCGCCCTCGGCGTCGCCGAACATCTCGCGGGCGACGGCCAGATCGCCGATCGACGAGCGGTACCGCTGGTAGGTCTGCACCAGCGGTTCGAGGTCTTTCAGCCGTTTCCCGGCCTCCCGCAGCTGTTTCGGATCGCTCTGCACAACGGGATCGGACAGGCGATGCATGACCGCCTCGTACTCCGACTCCAGTCCTGCCAACCGTTCCAACACGAGTGACAAGGGTACTGGCCGGTCCTCACACCGCGAATCGAGTGCGCGCACCCGGGCACTGCGGCAATCGCCGAGAGGAACGGGCGACGAGGGTTTGGTTGTCAAGGAACGGCTGCCGGATCTGGTCGTTTGCCATTGCAGGCGGGTGAGACCGCGGCCGGTTGGGATGCGTCAGCAGATGGGGGTGGCTCGGGTGATGATTTCTCCCGTTGCTCGGATGCGGATAGTGACGGTGCCGTCGGCTTCGCGGTCCGCCTTGAGTTGTCCGACGTGGAGGTGGCGATGGTGTGCGTCGCAGAAGACGTCATGCCCGCCCAGCGTGTCGGCCCGCTCCGGGTGATCCTGGCGCCAGTTCGCGTCCATCACAGTTTGCAGGAGGGCCGCAAGCAACGCGCCTTGCTTCGGCGGGAGCAACCCGTGGATCGCCACCATGCCCTCTGGTCCGGCGGTGAGAACCAGCCGTCGCAGGGCCTGCTGCCGAGCAGCCGCATCGGCACCGGCGAGGTGCGACAGCCGGACCCGCTCGGCCTCCTTGCGGACGTCCTCGGGCAATTTCCCCACCGCCCACAACGCGACCACGTTCACGTCATCCGCATGCTGACCGATCGCCGCCAACGCCGCGACGTGCTCAGCAGACAGCAACCCGGCCTTCAACAGCCCGGCCACCACCGGGAACTCGGAAACCACCGCAGCGACCGAACGCCGCCGACGAGCCTCCGCCGCGGACACGCCTGTCACCCGCACGAGCCCTGTCACCGCATCACGCGACTCCGGCATCGCCGAAATCAGCGCGGCACAGGCCGAGTCGACCTCACGACGAATCCTCTCCAGCACCCGCAGACCGTCCTCGATGCGACCCACAGCCCAGCCGGCCGCGGGGACAGTAGGCACGTGGACGTCGTCCCAGGGCGTCTGGTGGGTTTGTTCTTGGATTGCTTG
>JAYUDQ010000346.1:0-1935 GCA_043739745.1 Acidimicrobiia bacterium
GTCTGCGGTGACGTTCCTGGCCCAATGATGGGTCTCCGCCTGCCGGCCATTGGCAACTCCTGATTGGTCAGGTGTTGCAACCATCACTTGAATCCGCCGACTTCCACACGGCCATTGACAGCGTGGTTACTGGCAATAGAGACGCGAGAAGCGTGGCGTTTCTACCGTCGACTTCGTCGGCTCGTGCCATTCCGAGAAGACCCTGACACCGGTCTGATCGCTGCTGATCCGTACCGAACCGTCGAGATCAGGTGCGCGCTTCGGACGCTACCCCGCAGAACGCGGACCGCCGTCGTTCTCCACCACATGGCCCGCCTTTCCATTGCGGAAACCGCGGTCGCAATGAAGGTCAGCGAGAACACAGTCAAGTCGCAGCTTCGGGCCGGCAAGTCACGTCTCAGGGAGGCACTTGGCGATGTCTAGGTAGGATGACAGTGCGAATGACGACGAGGATTCCACGCTGATGAAGGGGCTCGATCTCGCGTTTGATGCCGAGGTGGCTCGTGCGGGGGCGGACTTGCGAGACCGTCGAACAACCCCGATTGACTCGGTCTATCCGCGTTCAAGTCCCCAGCATCACGGCGCCGGCACTCTTGGTCGCCAGCTCTTGACCGGCCTGGTAGTCGTGGGCGGCGTTCTGATCGCCGCGTCGGTGGGATTGGCCCTGGTGCCGCTGAGGGCTCAGGTCTCACCGCAGGGACCGGCGGCCTCTACTACCGGAGACTACTATCCGGACGGCATTCCGTCGAAGTGGCAGGGGGAGCCGGTCGTCCGCGGCGAAGCAGCCATTCGCGCTGCGAACGTCGACGACGGCAGAGGCGAATTCCTAGTGGCGCTCTGGGCTGGCACCGAAAGGCCATCGGCCTGTGTGTCGAACATGCTCGCCGAGGAACTCGATGGATCGTGCCGCTACCTTCGGCAAGTTGGCGACAGCCCAGGCATACCGATGCCCGACCTCGGGAAGGTCCTTCGATTCGCCCCGGATCTGCTTCAGCCCGGGCCGGCCATCGTTAGGGTTCACACTCATGACCCGCAAGCCAAAGACTGCGTCTCGGAGCGCGTCTCGGCATGCGAGCAAATCTTGGTTGCCGATGCCGTGGTTTGGAACGGCGACACCGGAACCGCCCCGAAGCCATTTACTGTCGACGCAGTCGCGAAAGCGTTTGGCACCTCGACAGCAGCCTCTGGCAGCGATCGGTGCGCCGGCGAGATCCTGCGAGTCCGAGTGTTGCCGTATCAAGACGGGGGTGTCGTCGCGATCTTCCCGAGCCAGGCAGCCCTGATCGCAGCCGTGCCGGACGCAGCCCATGCGGAGTATCCACTGACCCCGCCGCAGACGGTGGCGGAGTGTAATCACACTGTCACGAACCCTGCTGGAACGCACGACCTGCGGTTCGTGTGGGTCGCCCGCGCCAACGTCCTCATTGGTGTCCAATACGACTCCGGTGTCGATGCGGGCGGAGCCAACGCCATTGTAGATGTGAGGCAGATACTGTCGAAGCTCGGATCCCAGTGATCCTATGCGGCCAAGTACACATGTTGTTGCGTGCCCAATCCCACTCGCCCTGGCCCACAACAACCCTCGTTTCGGGAAGGCATGATGGGCGCCGCGACGACGGCCTGCAGTCGGTCAGAACTCCGTCGCTCGCGACTTCGGCGGTTCGCTTCTTATCTCGGCCTCAAACCCAGTGACGCCGTCGAACTACGCCACCTCGATCACCAACCCGGCAGCCGGCACGATCGCGTAGATCAGTTGGAAAGCGTGGGCTCTAATCCTCCCTCCCCTACCAGTGTCTTGAGTCGCGACATCGGTTACACATGAGTCGCGTCATGCGTTACACCTGTGCTTAGCCGGTCTTCCCCGGACCCCGGCCATCGGCCGGGGTCTCGTTGTTGGTTGCGCCAGTAGCCCTTGCCAGGTTCGATGAGATGGGC
>JAYUDQ010000347.1:0-1931 GCA_043739745.1 Acidimicrobiia bacterium
GAAGCGTTCCTGCGCGAGGGCGCGAAGGTGGTCGTGAACGGTCGCGACCCCGTCAAGGGTCAGGCTGCCCTCGACGAGATTGGGGCAGGCGACCGCGCCGCCTTCTTCGCCGGCGATGCCTCCGAGCAGACCACGGTCGAAGGCCTCGTCGACTTCACGATCGATAGGTTCGGCCAACTCGACATCATGGTCCTCAACTCCGGCGGCGTGCACCAGACTGCGCCCGTGTTCCAGATGAGCGACGAGGAATGGAAGCTGGAGATCGATTGGAACCTCAACCAGGTGTTCTGGGGAATGCGCCGCGCGCTGCAGCACATGATTCCGAGGCAGTGCGGGAGAATCCTCGTCACGTCGTCGGTAGAGGGCAAGCTCGGCAAACCCGGCATCCCCGGGTATGCGGCGACCAAGCACGCCGTGAACGGCCTCGTGAAGGCAGCCGCCCACGAGGTGGGCACTCTCGGCATCACCGTGAACTCCATCCTGCCCGGCATCATCGAGACGGACATCGTGCGCGCTACGGGTCCGGAGTCCGCCATCGCCATGGGAGTCGGTACCTACGAGAACATGATCGGTCTGTTCACGCAGGAGTCAGCGATCAAACGGCCGAACAAGGTCGAAGAGGTCGCGGCAGCAGCAGTTCTGCTCGCGTCGGATGCCGCCAGGAACATCACCGGATGCATGTTCCCGGTTGATGGCGGCACAATGCCATACTGAGCCGTTCACAACTCACACGAAGGACGTTGCATGACCGCCGCCAAGATGATCGCAATACTCGGCTGGATAGACGTTGACCCGAGCGGGCGCGACAGTCTCGTCGCCAAGAGCGCCGCTCTGCAGCGGTCCACGCGCACCGACGAACCCGGGTGCCTCAACTACACGATTTCGGCGGATCCGGCGCTGCCCGGCAGAATCCAGATCGTCGAACTCTGGGAGTCGGCGCACGCGCTGGATGCACATTTCCAGCACCCGAACTTCCACGCCACCGTTACCGTGCTTCGTGCCGAGCCCCGCCTTGGTGGGGGCTCGGCGAAGTACCGCATCGATGCCACGGATGCGATCCGTAGTCCCGACGGTGTGCCCTCGACCACGTTCTGGTCGGCGGAGAGCTGACCGGATGAGCACGGACTATTCGCACTCGGTGCACTCGAGCGACTTCGAGCCGACCGGCAACTACGCCTACCTGCGCGAGCAGTGCCCCGTGTATCACGAGTCCACGCACGAGCCGCCGTTTTATGTGCTGAGCCGCTTCGACGACGTTGTGGACTCCCTGAAACACCCCCGGCAGTGGACCAACCAGGACGGCCCCGGTGTGTTCTACCAAGACGCCGGCGTGCTGGGCACCACCGACGATCCCGCACATTCGCGGCACCGCCAGGTGTTGCGATCCGCGTTCCTGCCGGGGGCGATCGCACGTCTCGAGCCCCGCATCGCGCAGCTCGCCGACGACTTCTTCGACGAGATCGTGCCGACCGGCGAGACCGAATTCATCGAGTCCTACGCACTTCCGTTCCCTGCGATCGTGATCGCCGAGTTGCTCGGAGTGCGGGCCGAGGATCATGACGAGTTCCGCCGCTGGAGCGCCAACGCCGTCAACGCGCTCACCGGCGGCGACCTCGATCTCTACCACCAAGCCAGAACGGCGCTCGGTGACCACATCGACGTCGGACTCGCCGCCCGCGACGCAATGCTCGACCTCGCGACGCCGGCTGCCAGATCCGACGCAATCGGCTCGGTGGTACCGGCCGATGTGCTCAGCATGATGGCGGTGGCCCGGCGAGAAGGCGTTCTCTCGCCCGAGGAGGCTCGTCACATCGGCTACCAACTGCTGGTCGCCGGTCACGAGACGACCACCAGCCTGCTGGGCATGATGCTCTACCGGTTGATCGAACATCCGGACGTGATGGCCCGATTGCGCGACGAGTCAGAGCTGC
>JAYUDQ010000348.1:0-1930 GCA_043739745.1 Acidimicrobiia bacterium
AGCGTGAACGACGGCATCTCCTGCGCGCTCGGCATCAGGTAGCTCATCAGGTTCGTCGTGAGCGGCTGGCCGTTCCCGTCGTAGCGGATCTCCTCGCCGAGCGCGGCCGCGATGCCCTGCGCGGCGCCTCCGTGGAGCTGCCCCTCGACGATCATCGGGTTCAGCACGGTGCCGCAGTCGTGGAAGACCGAGTACGCGAGCACCTTCACGAGCCCGGTCTCGGTGTCGACCTCGACGACGGCAACGCCGAGCCCGTATGGCCACGCCATCGCAGTCGGGTCGAACACCTCGACCACATCGAGGCCCGGATCGACACCGGGCGGCAGCTCGATCGCCCGGACATATGCGGCGCGGCCGACATCAGCGGTGGTGACCGAACGCGACGGCGACCCGGCCACGTGGATGATCCCGTTGTCGAACACGAGGTCTTCTGGTGCTGCTTCGAGCATGTGGGCGGCGATCGCCCCCACGCGTTCGCGCAGCACCCCGGCCGCCTTGCGCACGGCCGCCCCACCGACCGACGCCGAGCGGCTGGCGCCCGTGCCGTGCCCCGTGTACGGGCATGCGTCTGTGTCGCCGACGACGACGTTCACCTGATCGACGTGCACCCCGACGGTGTCGGCGCACATCTGCGCAAGACCGTTGGTGAACCCCTGCCCCATCTCGCACAGTCCGGTGAACACGGAGACGGTGCCGTCGGCCTCCATGCGCATCCTGGAGATGTCGAAGCCACCCTGGATCAGCCCGCCCATGTTCAGCTGGCGTGACGGGCCGAGTGCGGTGTTCTCGACCCAGAACGACATGCCGATGCCCAAGCGCGTCGTACCGGTGGAGTTCGCCTCGCGCTGGCGTTCCCGCCACGTCTCGTACTGCCCGAGGCGCAACCCCGCGTCGAGTGCAACTCCGTATTGGCCGCTGTCGAAGGTGTGGAACAGACTCGTGTACGGCATCGCTTCGGGTGGGACGAGGTTGCGGCGGCGCACCTCGGCGGCGTCGAGGCCGAGGCGCACGGCGAGCAGATCGACGATGCGCTCGATCACGAAGTTGGCTTGCGGCTGACCCCAACCGCGGTACGAGCCGAGGGGCGTCTTGTTCGTGATCACGGCGCGCAGGGAGGCGCGCGCGTTGGGCACCAGGTAAGCACCCGTCGACATCACGGCCGTGAGCCATACCGGGCCGTAGCTCATCATGTGGAGGTAGGCACCCATGTCCGCGACGATGTCGGTCGTGATGGCGGTGATTCGGCCGTCCGCGGTTGCCGCGATCACCGCATCGATCGACTGGTCGCGGGCGTGGATCGTGGCCAGGAACGACTCGGTGCGCCCCTCGATCCACATCACCTTTCGGGAGAGTCGCTGCGCGATCAGCGCGACCGCAGTCTCCTCCGGGTAGTGGTGGAACTTCGCGCCGAAGCCGCCGCCGACCTGCGGCACGCGGACCGTGATCTGGCGCTCGGCAAGCGAGGTCTCCTCGGCGAGGAAGCTGCGCACGATGTTGGGGGCCTGCGTCGAGGTGGTCACGGTGAGGTGCCGCCGATGGCGATCCCATTCCGCAAGCACGCCGCGGGGTTCGAGCGGGCACGCCATCAGCCGGGCGATGTCGAAGCGCTCGCGGATCACGACATCGGCCGATGCGATTGCCCCGTCCGGGTCGCCCATCTCGGTCGAGAATGTCCCGGCCACGTTGTCAGGCCAGCCGTCGTGGATGACCGGGCCTGCAGCACGCGGGTCGACGCAGACAGGTCGCTCGATGTAATCGACCCGCACGAGTTCGAGCGCGTCCTCGAGCACCGCCTGCGATGTGGCCACGACTGCGGCGACGGCTTCCCCGACATAGCGGACGCGATCCTTCGCAAGCGCGTAGTACGGCGTCGGGCGCGTTCCGAGATCGTGGGTGGTCCGCTGCTCGGTGACACCGTCATCGAGGTCAG
>JAYUDQ010000349.1:0-12768 GCA_043739745.1 Acidimicrobiia bacterium
AAGGCTCTGCCGATGATCCTCAGGTGATCAACGACTTCGAGCGGACCCGGCCGTTCGACGGCTTCTACGAAGGCGCCAAGGTGCTCGTCACCGGTGGGATGGGCTTCGTGGGCGCACATATCGTGCGTCGCCTCGTCGCTCTCGGCGCCGACGTCACCGTCCTTGACCTCGACTGCTCCAGCCAGCGCCTCTCGATGGTCAACGACCGCCGTGAACGCATCCGCGCCCGGGTGACGATGGCCGAATGCGACGTCGGCCGCGTCGACGACCTTCGCTGCCTCTTCTCGTCCGAGCGCTTCGACGTCATCTTCCACCTCGCCGCGTACGCCGTCATCGAACGCTCCGCGCTCCATCCGATCGACACGATCCACACCAACGCCCTCGGAATCGTCAACATCATGGAGGCGCTGCGCTCGCTCAACCACAAGCCCGCCGCCATCGTGCTTGCCTCGACCGACAAGGTCTATGGCGAGATGGACGCGAACGAGTACAGCGAGTCGTCGCCGCTGCGCGGCATCGGTCTCTACGACGCAGCGAAGCTGGCCGGCGACGTCTTCGCCCGCACCTACCACGAGGTGTTCGGGCTCCCCACTGTCGTTCTGCGCCTGTGCAACCTCTTCGGACCGCACGACTACAACACCGACTTCCGTCTGATCCCCAAAGCGCTGACCCACATCTTCGGATCGCCGGAACCCCTTGCCCCGATCCTGTACTTCGACTCGCTGAGCCACTGGCGCGACTACCTCTACGTCGAGGACGCGGCCCATGCGTTCCTTCAGGTGGCGGCGTCCGAGCGATGCCGCGGCGACGTGTTCAACATCTCGGGCGCTGCGCACGCGGCGACGCCCGAGATCCTCAAGACCGTGGTCGAGATGAGCGCCGAATACGAGGCCCTGTTCGACAAGGACCGGGCCAAGAAGATCGTGTCGAACGGTATCAGCGTGGCCGTCCGGACCAACGGCGTGGGCGTACTCACGATCAGCCGTCAGCACCTCGACGGATCGAAGCTCCACGAGGCGGTCGGGTTCGAGCCGCAGGTCCGCTTCGCTGACGGTGTCCAGCGCACCATCGAGTTCTACCGATCGCACTACCTCGGCTCAGGCCGCTGAATCTATGGCGACGGGCCCCGCCTCCGCTGCGCTTCGACACCCGCCGCAGCCGCCTCTACGGGCACTCGTTGCTTCGCTCGTCGCAGGCTCCTCACTCTCGCATTCGGCCACGGCGCGGTGACCGCGTTGATGGCGACGGGCCCCGCCTCTGCGGGCACTCATTGCTTCGCATTCGGCCACGGCGCGGTGAACTGATGGCCTCGACGAACTGGGCTGGGCGTCGCTGCCTCGTCACCGGTGGGTACGGCTTCGGAGGGAGCCACCTCGTGCTCGCCCTTCTCGACCGCGGCGCCGATGTCACGATCCTCGACCGTTGGCGCGATGCGCAGTCATTCCTGGTCGGGACCGGGCAGGACCACCACGCCCGCTTCGTCCCTGGCGACGTGCGCGATCTCGACCTCGTCTCCCAACTGCTCGCCCGCTACGAGATCGACACCGTCTTCCATCTCGCCGCACAGCCGCTCGTACCGATGAGCATCCGCCTGCCGCTGGAGACGCTCGACGTCAACGCGAACGGCACGTATGTGATGTTGGAGGCGGCTCGCCGGGCCGCGCTACCCCGCTTCGTCTTCGCCTCGAGTGGCGCCTACTACGGGACCACATCCGTGACCGATCCGATCCCGGAGACGTTCGCCCCCCTCCCAGCCGCCAACCTCTACGCAGGATCCAAGGGAGCCGCGGATCTGGCTGTACAGGGCTACGTGAGGACGTTCGGGTTGAAGGCGGGCATCTGTCGCTTCATGAACACCTACGGGCCCGGAGACACGAACCTGTCCCGGCTCGTGCCGCGTGCGCTGCACAATCTGCGGACCGGGGCACCGTACGACTTCGGCGACCGAGACGACGGCAGCACCGAACTCGACTTCCTGCACGTCCGCGACATGGTCCTCGCCTACCTCTGCGTGGCCGACTACCTCGACCGGACCGACGCTGCGGCGCTCGACCCCGTCTTCAACATCGGTACCGGCGTCGCAACCCCCGTGCGGACCGTGGCCGAGATGGTCAGCACCGCATATGACGGCACGGCGCGCCTCCCGACCTTCAGAGGCGCGCCGCGCACGACGGTGATTCGCAAGCTGCTCGACGCCACGAAGGCGCACGAGTTACTCGGCTGGCAGCCCAGCATCGGCCTGCAGGAGGGCCTCGAAGAGACCGTCATGCAGACCGGTTGCCGAAGCAGCCGCAGTTGAAGCTCAGCCCTTGTTGAACTTCGTATAGGTCTGGAGGCTGCCCTCTTTGTTGATGACCGGGGTCTGCGGGAACAGTGTCCCGAGCTTTCCCGGATCGGTCACCTTGTAGCGGGCGACACGGGCCGACTCGTTGAGATACGCGTCGTTGAGCCCGTCCATCTTGTTGGTGACGCCCGGCAGCATGAGCGGCATCTGGCCATCAATGGCGCGTGAGGCGAGCAGCATGTTGGCGCGATTGAGACCGCCGTCATAGGTCGCCGCGAGCTTCACGATCTCGACCATGTACCAGGCGAAGACCCACCCGGTGGCGTACGTCGATTGCTTGTCGTCGAGGCCCTGAGCTTTGGCCGTGGCGTGGAACAGCTTCACGAACGGGTCATCCTTGAACTCGGAGTCGTTGACATCCTTGATGTACTGGAGGATGTACGTGTCCTTGCCGGTCAGGCCCTGATCGATCAGCGGCTGGAAGAACTGCGAGAGCGAACCGCAGGTGCCGGACATCATGACCTTGCCCTTGTAGCCGCGCTTCTCGATCTCGGCCATCGCCTGGGTGCAGAACACTGCAGTCGTCTGGAGCAGGATCACGTCGGGCAGGGTGTCCATGATGTTGGTGAACTGGTTCGTCAGGTTCGGCGCAGTCGCCTCGTGCTTCTCCTCGTCGACGATCGTGATGTTCGAGCCCTTGATCGCGGCCCGGAAGCCCTTCGAGTAGCTGAGCCCGAAGTCGTTGTTGAAGGTGAGCATGGCGACCTTCGCGCCGCCGGGGAAGTTCTGCTTGACCCACTCCGACCAGAGGATGGCCTCGGTCGTGTAGTCGAGCTGCATGCCCGTCGTCCACGGGTGGTTCTCGACGTCGCCCCACTGCGCAGCACCGGTGCCGTTCAGCAGCTGCGGCATGCACTCCTTGGTGGTGTCGTCCCAGATCGCCAGGTTGTTCGGCGTGCCGACGACCGTCACGATGCCGGCGTACTTGCCGGAGGAGATGGCCTCGGTGACGTTGGCCTTGGTGCGGGCGGCTTCGTAGCCGTCGTCCTTGGAGTCCATGACGATCTTGCGGCCGGCGGCGCCGCCCTGGGTGTCATTGATGTACTTGAAGTAGCTGTTCATGCCATCGGCGATCAGTCCGAATCCGGCCAACGGGCCCGATTTGGGCAGCGACTCGAACATCTTGATGTCCGTCGCGGTGATGCCCTGGTTGATGTTCCAGTCCTTCGGGCACTTCGAAAGATCGATCTGGAAACCGCCCTTGCCCTTGTAGATCGTGTCGCTGACCTTGCCGAACCCGCTCGAAGCACCGGCGGCCTTCGTGGTTGGGGCCGCCGTCGCAGCCGGAGCCGTGGTGACTGCGGCTTTGGTGGTCTTCTTCGTGGTCTTCTTGGTTGCGGCCGATGTGGGCGTGGCGGTCAGCACCATTGAGGAGCTGGCAATGAGCGCCGTGGCAACGATGATGCCACGCTTGGTTGATGGATGCATATGCTGATATCCCCCCGGATAAAGGGCTCGTGGAGCCTTGTTGTGGATTGGGTTTTTGGGAACTTTGAAGTACATGCGGATGATGGTTCCGACTACGAGGTGGAGCCCACCTCGATGCCGGCGCCCGAGGGCGCATGCCCGGCAGAAGCTGCGTTCGGAAGCAGCGGCGCCAGCCCGCTGGGCTTCACCTCGGCCAGCCACGACGGATGGGGGATGACCCGGATGAATCGGGCCCGCAGCCTCCGAAGGCCGTCGATGAGCCCGCCCGGCATGACGAACACGAACAGCAGGAGCAAAGCACCGAAGGCGATGCTCACGATGCCGCCCTTCCCCTGACGTGTGGCGAGCCATTTCATGCTGATCGGGCCGAGGTTCTCGCTATCCGTGAGCTGCTCGAGCATGTACTGGACGACCACGACCATCACCGCGCCCGGGACTGCGCCCGCAATGGTCGCGCCCCCGCCCATCACCAGGCCGATGATGAGCGTGATGCTCAGCCCAACGCCGTAGCTCACGTCGGACGCGAACGGCAGGTTGACGATCAGCATCCAGCCCGCGACACCGCAGAACCCGGCGCTCAGGCCGAAGACCAGCACCTTGTTGACAGGGACCGAGACCCCACTGATGGCGGCCGCCGTTGGATTGTCCCGCTGCGCCACAAGGGCTCGTCCGGCACGGCTCTTGATCATGTTCCGGGCCAGGATGAACATGACCGCAGCGACGGTGAGCAGCACGTAGTACCGGTAGCGGTGCGGATCGATGCGCTCCCGCGCATCGAACGGCGTCCACGACGGCGGGACGAGTGTGGACGACACGCTCTTGCCGTTCGAACCGCCGGTGATCGTCGCGAAACGGATCACGACCGTCGGGAAGGTGATGCCCATGGCAAACGTGACCACCACCAGATACAAACCTTTGATGCGCAGAGCCGGCAGGCCGACGATGCACCCGATCACGAACGACAGCCCGAACGCGAGCGGGAGCGCCGTGAAGTAGCTCCAGTGGTGATCGGCAATGGTGATGGCCGTCGTGAATGCGCCTATGCCGATGAAGGCCGAATGCCCGATCGAGATCTGCCCCGAATACCCGATCACCAGGTTGAGCCCCAAGATGGCGACCGCGTAGGCGAGGACCTTGTTCCAATTCAGGATCTGTCCGGTCGGGTTGCCGAACACCGGGGGGAGGTGGATGAACGGGAGTGCGATCAGACCGATGATCGCGGCTCCCCAGGAGCCCCACACGTAGACCCGGTGCTTCGGCGTCCCTTGGACAATGCTCATCGGCATCAGACGCGCTCCACTCGAACCTTGCCGAACAGTCCGTTCGGTCGCACCAACAAGACCATGATGACCACGAGCAGTGTGAAGCCGAGCACGAGATCCGACCCGATGAAGGTGACATACCCACCCACCATCGTCTGCAGCTGACCGACGAGCAATCCGCCGACCAGCGCACCCACGAGGCTGTCGAGCCCGCCGATCGTGGCGGCCGCGAAGGCGAACACGAGTGTCTTGGCCATGAAGCTCGGATCGAGCAGCGACTTCGTGTCGGAGAGGACGAGGCAGCCGGCGAGGGTGCCGATGGATGCGGCCAGGGCCCAGCCGAACTGCAGCGTGCGCCCGACGTTGATGCCGACGAGGCGACTCGACTCGAGGTTGGACGACACCGAGCGGAACGCGAGACCGATCTTCGTCTTGCTGAGCAGTAGCGAGATCACGACGGTCATCAGGGTCACCGTGATCCAGATGCCGATGGTGGAGTAGAACACCCGGGCACCGAAAACCTGTACGTAGTCCGTCAACTTTGACGGGAACGGGCTCGGGAAGGCCTTCGGATCGGCAAACCAGATCAGCATGGCAAGACCTTCGACGATCGACAGCAGCGCGATCGTGACCATCGTGATCGGCAGGTGATTGGACGGATCGAACGGACGGATGAAGATGCGCTCGAAAACGGCGGCAAACGCGGCGGAGATCACCATGGCCGAGACGATCGCCAGCCAGACCGGCAGGCCCTGTTCACGGGCGAGGACCCACGCCACGAACGAGAAGAACATCGCCATCGAGCCCTGCGCGAAGTTGATGATTCCCGTGGCCTTGTAGATGAGCACCAGGGCGAGGGCGACGGCGCCGTAGATGAACCCGTTGGCAAGTGCATCGAGGAACCGGATCCAGTAGAGCTTCAGGCCCGACACGGCAATGAAGTAGATCGAGGAGACGGCCACGGCGCCGGCGGTGAATGCCAGCCCCCGGGCCCCGATCTCCCTGATGCGCTGCTGGGTGCGTTCGACGAGTCCGATCGACGATTCGATGCTGCCCGTCCGAGACTGTTCCAGAGTGGTCATGGCGCTTCCTCAGTATCCGAGGTACGCACGGCGTACCGCATCATCGTTCTTGAGCTGGTCGGCCGTGCCGGAGAGGGCGATCTCGCCCGCCTCCAACACGTAGGCCCGGTCGGCGATGTCGAGCGCCAGACTTGCGTTCTGCTCCACCACGAGCATGGTCACACCCTGTTCGTCCTTGATCTTCGACAGCCGTTTGAACAGGTCCTGCACGATGATCGGGGCCAAGCCGAGCGACGGCTCGTCGAGCAGCAGCAGGGTCGGCTTGCTCATCATCGCCCGAGCGACCGCGAGCATCTGCTGCTCGCCACCGGAGAGGCTGCCGGCGAGCTGGCTCTTGCGCTCGGCGAGCCGGGGGAAGATGCCGTACCAGAAGTCGTAATCCGCCTGCAGGCTCATCTTCTTGCGTCGGAAGGCACCGACTTCGAGGTTCTCCTCGACGGTGAGATCGGCGAACGTGCCGCGGCCCTGGGGAACGTGGGCCACGCCGCTGCGGGCGATCTCCGTCGTGGACATGTTCGCGATCGACTTCCCCTCGAAGTTGATGGCACCTTTCGTGGACACCATCTGGCAGATGGACCGAATGGTCGTCGTCTTCCCGGCACCGTTCGCACCGAGCACGACCACCACCTCGCCCTCATTGACATGCAGGTCGATGCCGTGCAGGACGTTGACCGGGCCGTAGCTGGCCGAGAGGCCGGCGACCTCGAGCAGGCGGCTCATGCTGCGGCCCCACTGCCGAGATAGGCCTCGATGACCCTCGGGTTGCGGCTGATCTCGGCAGGACCGCCGGCCGCGATCTTGCTCCCGAAGTTGAGCACGACGATGTTGTCGCTGATCGCCATCACCATCGACATGTGGTGCTCGACCAACAGCACAGTCAGACCGTGGCGATCACGTAGCTGTTTCACGAGTTCACCGAGGTCGTCGACCTCGCTGTGGGTGAGACCGGCAGCAGGTTCGTCGAGCATCAGCAGCTTCGGCCGCGAAGCCAGTGCCCGGGCGATCTCGACCCGCTTGAGCGTCCCGTAGGGCAGGCCGGCGGCAGGCCGGAACGCGAGGTCGGCCAGGCCGAGCTCTTCCAGAATCTCATATGCGGACATAGCAAGGCGGCGCTCTTCGGAACGCACGCCGATACGGAACGCGCTGCGTACGAAACCGTTGCGGCCCAGCGTGTGCGCGCCGAGCATCACGTTTTCGAGGATCGACAGCCGCGGCCACAGCGCGAGGTTCTGGAACGTTCGGGAAATGCCCTGCCGGGCGATCTCCTCAGGCCGTAGATTCAAGAGGTTCTGGCCGGCGAACGTGATCGACCCCGCCGTCGGCTTGTAGACGCGGCTGATCACGTTGAACATCGTCGTCTTGCCGGCACCGTTCGGGCCGATCAGACCGAGGATCTGACCCTCGTCGATCTCGAAGCTCAACGAATCAAGGGCAACGATCCCGCCGAAGCGAACCGATATGTCCTGAACTTCAAGTATGGCCACGCTTGACCCAACCCCCCGGTTCGGCTGTGGTTCGACGGTCGGATGGTTCCGACCGTTTCTCCAGATGTGATTATTGCCACACCCTAGGCAGTGCGCGCGGATGATTGCCAATGATCAGCGGTAACCCGTTCCGCAGTCGGAAACGGCAGATGCAGCGTCAGCGCACGCCGAGCGTGGAGCGGATCAATTTCGAAACATCGGCCGACGAGGAGGCGAAGCGAGCGGCGGACATGCCGGAGATGGCGTCGGCGCGAAGCTTTCGCAGCTTGGCCAACAGCACCGTCCGCGCCTTGGCGCCGAGCCACGGGGCCTTCGCCAGCACCGCCCGCAGATCCCGGTCGATGCCGACCAGCGGCTCCGTCACGCCCTTGGCCACAGAGTCGCCGCTGCGGGCGACTGCCTGTTCATATTCGATGGTCAGCGCATCGACCCGCGTGGCCAGGTCACGACCGGTCGAAGCGACGGAATCGGCCTGCTCGCGTGGGGTCGTCACCATGGCCCGGCCCACCATGAAACCGACCGTGAGACCGAGGACCAGCGCAACCGCAGCACTGATGATGATGCGCCGACGGCGACGGCCGGCCGAGATGTACAGCGCCATCAGCGGCAAGCCCCGCAGGTGCTCGTGCGGTTCGTCGGCGTCATCGAGCCCGTCCGACGATGAAGCGCGCATCCGCATCGTCGCCGATGAGCTCAGATGCGGCGGCGACGATGTCACCCGAGGTGAACTCGACGATGGCGGCCCCACGAATGGCCCAGATCGACGGACGGATGGTCACCGGCCCGCGATGCCGGGTAGCCGCCGCGACGGCGCCTGCCAGCGCCTGCCGGTCCTCAACGACGATGCCGGTGACCTCTTCTGTTGGATCGCCGAAGCGGTCGAGCACATGCACGCGGTCACCCGCGGCAACGATCCAGAAGTGCCCGCACTGGCGCGCGGTGGCACCACCGAGGACCCGCGCCGCAGCGTCGATCGTGTCGCGATGTGCCGGAACACGGCCGGGAATCGCTCCGGCGACCAACCCGATGCTGCCCGTGGCAATGGCCCGCACGGTGCCGGTCTCCGGACGTTCCTCGAGGCGTACGTCAAGCGATCCGGGTGATGCCCCGGCGGCTACCGCCTCAGCCTCCACCTCCGCCAGCAGGGCACGGGCCGTCGCGCTGTCGAGCGCACCGACGGTCCGCTCGCGCTCGACGCGCACCAGCGAGAGGGCGTCGCCTATGGACGAGATCACCTCGGCGCCGGCCGGCACACGGCATTCGAGCCCGAGCGATGCAGCGACATAGCGGCCAAGCCCTCCGGCCCCACCGCCGACCGCCACGATTGTAGGCGTGCGTAACTTCTGCGCGCGTATGAGCTCGTCGATGAGCTCGGCGACGGCATCTGACGAGGCCTGGAGCATGTGCCTCGCCACGTCGTCGCCGTCGATTCCCATCCAACGGCCGACGGCGGCGAAAGCCCGTCGGGCCGCTTCCGGGGCCGCATAGGCGTAGTCGTCGGCGTGCACGGTCCCGAGGGCGTTCGCGGCGCACGTGTTGGTTACGGCCACCGCCGAGCCATCGGTGAGGCGAAGGATCACGTAGTCCTGCGGATCGCCCGGCCGGGGTGCAACGAGCTCGACGACGGCGCCATCGAGTTGCTCGGGAGAAGCGAAGCACGCATACGGATACCCGGCGATGTGCGCGCTTCTCGGGCCTACGCCGTACACGGCGAGTTTCGACGCGCCGATACCCGCTGCGCCACGAACGGTATGTGCACGGAGCATCGAACCGCCGGCGACGCCAACGACTCGGACATCCACCGCCCGCAGTGCCGTGGCGTGGCTCGCCACCTGCACGTAGCTCAGCGCAGGTCGTCCGAGGTGGACGGCGGCGACATTGGTGGACGTGCCGCCCACCTCGACGACGATCGCGTCGGCGACATCGGCGTAGCGCAATGCTCCCGCCACCGATGCGGCCGGTCCTGAATAGAGCGTGCGGGCGGGGGCCTTCCGGAAGCCCTCCAGATCGGTTGCTCCCCCGTCGCCGCGCATGACCATCACCGGGGCCGTGATGCCCGCAGCCCGCACACCCTGCTCGACCACGTTCGCCGTGCGCACCGCAATCGGCAGGATCGACGCATTGATCGCCGCAGTCACGGCCCGGAGCTCCAGGCCGTAGAGCCCGCTCAGCTCGGTAGAAGCGCACGCCGAGAGCCCGCGTTCCGCAGCCAACTCGGCCACACGCGTCTCGTTGGTCGCGTCGTCCGGCGCGAACGCCTCCGCCACCGACACCGAGCCGGCGCCACGGGCGACAAGCCGATCGAGCTCGGCCGTGACCGCGGCTTCGTCGAGTCGGCCGGTGACGTCGAAGAAGGACGGCACGGTCCTCAGGGTCTTTCCCGGTGCCAGCTCGACGCCTGCGAGGGCCGTGCGCTCCTTGGCCCGCTTCAGTTCCGGCATGCGACCAAGGCCGATCACTCCGACCTCACCGACGTCACCTTCAAGGAGTGCGTTGACGGCCTGTGTCGTGGAATGAGTGACGAGCCCGATGTTCGCGGCACCGACCTTTGCGGCGAGCGCGGCAACGCAGCGAACCACTCCGTCAGCGACCCCATCGGCAGCGGTGTGCGTCGTCGACACGATCTCCTCGCCCACGATCGTGCCGGTCGACAGGTCGAATGCGACTGCTTTGGTGAACGTCCCGCCGACATCGACACCGACACGGATCGTTCCGGTCGAGGGTGGCATTGACGGAGCAAGTTGGCGCCGCACTCCGGCCATCACGACCGGGCTTGCGGCGACCACGACCGGGCTTGCGGCGACCACGACCGGGCTTACGGGGGCGCGTGCCGAGCCCAGGACCCGCCGAACACGGGCCGCATTTCGCCGTGGCCGGATCACGAATACGAATGCGGCTCCGAGGACATAGACGGCCACCAGTGCGAGCTGCGCGCCGATGGTCTCCGCCGTCGTCCAGTACCCCGTGGCCTGGGCCAGGAAGATCGGCATTCGAGGCCAGCCGCCGAGGGCGTGGTAGCTGACGATGTCGGCGCTCTGGAGCGCGTGAACGGCGTTGCCGAGGAAGGCGACCGACGTGAGCATGACGAGCGCCACTGCCGTGTTCATGAACACCTTCACATTCACCCGCCTCCCGAGGCGGAAGATGCCGATGGCAACGACCGCAAGCGCGGCCAGACCGGCCGCCAGCCCGCCGAGCACGGCCCAGATCAGACCGCTGCCGAAGCTCAACAGCGACTGGTAGAAGAGCGCCGTCTCGAACCCTTCGCGGTACACGGCGGTGAAGCCGACGGCGACGAGCGAGCCGGCCGATCCGACCGACACGGCGTTCCACATCTTCGCCCGTAGGAACTCCATCCAGCGCTTGTGCTCGAGTCGGGCTATGAGCCAGAAGCTGACATAGAACAGCACGACCACGGCGAGCAGTGCGGTGATCCCTTCGAGCACTTCGATCCCGACCGGCAGCCGGGCGAAGATCGTCCGCATGACGATCACCGTGAGGACTGTGGCCACCGCCGCAAGGGCGACGCCGGTGAGTATCGGGCGCATGTAGTGGGTCGACTTGGCCGCTTCCAGGTAGCCGAGCAGCACCGAGAGCAGCAGGACTATTTCGAAGCCTTCACGGAAGATGATGATGAACGACTGGCCCGCGATGAGCATCGGCGCGCCGACCCCGACATCGGTCAACGCCCGCTCCGAACGGTCGATCAGCCCGCGCAGCTCGATGATCTTGGTGCGGATGGATTCGGTCGAGTCATGCGAGCGGATCGCCTGGCGGATCTCCGCGAACTTCCCTTCCGTCTCGATCGTCAGGCGATTGTCCGCGACCCGCAACGGGATCTCGACGCGCTCGAAGTGCGTGAGATATCCGGACTTCGCCTCGGCAAAGGCCCGAGTCTCGTCACCCGACTTCAGGAGCGCCAACGTGCGATCGATCGACCGACGCGTGTCCTGCAGCAGCGTGATGCCCTCGGCCCGCCCAACCGAACCGACCGCCGACGCCGGTTGTGCGCTCATGAACGACATCGCCAACACGATCGCCACGACGGCCAGTAGGGCCATGGCACATCGCTTCACACAGCTACGAACATCGAATATCCCTTTGTCCACGTATCCGATCTTAGGTACTCCTTACTGCAATGCCGATACGCGCCGGGTCGCAGCGCGGATCAGCTCGACCTCATCGACATCGTGCGCGACGCATGCGAGGTCACCGAGGACGCTGCGCCAGCGCCTCACGAACGCGTCGCGGGCCGGCCCGGCCAACTCGGCAAAGAATGCCAACTCCGCATCAAGCACCCGTACCCGGTGCTCCACTTCGGTGTAGCGGGCGCCCACCGGCGGCAGCCGCTCGGCCTTCGCCTGCGGATACAGCGTGCCGGAAACGAGCTCGGAGGGTTCGAGCCGGAACAAGCCGGCCAGCAGGATCACCGTCCGTTCGCTCGGCTGGCTCAGATCGGCCTCGATGTGGGACACGGCGGTGCGCGACAGGGCCAGCCGGTCGGCGAGACGCTGTTGGGTCCAGCCCCGGTCCGATCGCAGCTGCGCGACACGCCGGCCCAGCGCCTCAAGCGCCTGTTCCCTCGGCCCCTCCGTCAACTCGTTGCCTCCCGCTGCGCAGTCTGTGGTGTGGCCAAATGGGCCGGTCGCATCATTCTGGTCGAGTGCCAACCCACTTGGCAGACGGCCGCCATGTCGTCGTTCAAGCTGCCAACCATGTCAAAGCGCCGAGCACTCATCACAGGGATCACCGGACAGGACGGCTCGTACCTCGCCGAGCACCTCCTCTCGCTCGGCTACGAGGTGATCGGTATGGTCCGGCGGTCGTCGACGGTCAGCTTCGAGCGGATCGCGCACATCCAGGACGATCTCACGCTCGCGGCCGGAGACCTGCTCGACGAGGCCTCGATGATTGCCATTCTCGCCGAGCACCGCCCGCACGAGCTCTACAACCTGGCCGCCCAGTCCTTTGTGCAGACGTCGTGGAGTCAGCCCGTCTTCACCGGCGAGACCACGGCGCTCGGCGTCACCCGGGTGCTCGACGCGATCCGCTCCGTCGACCCCGGTATCCGGTTCTACCAGGCGAGCTCATCGGAGATGTTCGGCAAGGTCCAGGAAGTCCCACAGCGCGAGGAGACGCCGTTCTATCCTCGCAGCCCGTACGGGGTG
>JAYUDQ010000350.1:0-1919 GCA_043739745.1 Acidimicrobiia bacterium
CACCTTGCGGGCGATGCGCCATACACGAGGAACGGCGTTTGACCCGTTCGGCCGCACGTCGATGCGCCGGCTGGAACGCGAACTCGTCGAGGACTACATCGCCCTCGTCACCGGGCTTACGCTCTCGGCCAATAACCTGCCCGCCGCTGCCGCCCTCGCCTCGCTCCCCGATCACGTGCGTGGCTACGAGGACGTCAAGATGCGAAACGTCGAGCGCTACCGCGCCGCCATCGCGGAGGCGCTCGCTACGTTCACCTCAGGCCTGACATGACCGCCGGGCGAGTGACTTCATAGCCCCTGTCAGACGCATCATCGATGCAACCCTCCCAGCGTCGCGACGGATCTCGATAGGCTCGATCAGATGCGGCTTCTCTCCCTTGCTGCAGCTACTGCGCCGGCGGCGAAACGCACGGATCTGATCCACAACGCAGCCGCCGCAACATTCTCAGCAGTGGGTCTGCGGTTCGACCTGGATCCGCCGAGCCACGCCGAAATCCGGTCGCTCCGATCGGCACTCGACTCCACGGGCCTGACGCTGCTCGATGCCGAAGTCGTGCGCATCGGCACTCACGACGCTGCCACGATCGCCGGCGTGATCGATTCCGCGGCCGAACTCGGCGCACTCCACGTCCTCGTGGTGAGCGATCTCGACGATCACGGAGCCACCATTGCGGCGCTGGCCGACCTCGGCGCGCGCGTACACACGGCCGGCATGCGAGTGGTCGTCGAATTCATGAGATTCACCGGCATCCGCACACTCGGGGAGGCGTTCGAGATCGTAGAGGCCACCGGTGATCCGTCGATCGGCGTGCTTGTCGATCCGTTGCACCTGGCCCGCAGTGGCGGGCACCCATCACAACTCGCCGCGTTCGATCATTCGCGTTTGCCCTACGTGCAGCTGTGCGACGCTCCGGCTCGAGCACCGGCTGGCGACCTCGAAGGGTTGATCGACGAAGCCCGACACCGGCGCCTCCTGCCAGGGCTGGGCGATCTGCCGCTCGATGAGCTGCTCATCGCGGTTCCGGCAGTACCAATCTCCGTCGAGGTGTACAACGACGGTGCTCGGGAACGACACTCTCCCGGAGAATTGGCCAAGCTCGTCGCCGATCACACACGCCGTCGGTTCGCTCAGCAGCTCAGATGAACAGCACCGGGTAGCGCCCCCAATAGGGACGCTTCGTGGCGGTGTCCGTCACCGGGGGGTCATTCGGATCGGGAGCCACTCCGCGGTCGATCATCGACTGCACTGCCACAGACACGAGCCCGTACTCGTACTCTGCCGTGTCGTCGGAACGCTCGAGCAGACCGGCAGCCAGCTCCTGCCCGATACATGCGTGCATCCCCTGACCGAACGACAGCCCCCACGGGGCAGCTCCCTCGACCAGAGGCTGACGCCGAGGGTTGAACGCATCGGCGTCGACGCCGAACACTTCGCGATCGCGATTGATCGTGTTGAGATCTATGGTGACCCTCGCACCCTTTGGAATCTTGCGGCCGGACTTGAGTGTGACGTCCGCCAGAGCCCAGCGCATCCCCGTCGGGCTGGACGGATTGAGCCGGATGGTTTCGTACACGGCCTTCTGCACGAACGAACGGTCAGACCGGATCAGCCCCACGTCTTCGGGATGCTCCGCCGACCACCGGAATAGGTTGTGCAGCGTGCGCACGAACGCAGTGGCGGATGTGTGGGCGCCGGCAAGCAGGAAGAACGAGATCTCGCGGAGGATGACGTCGTGCGGGAGATGGAGCGAGTCCTCGTTGCGGAGCAACACGGTGAGCACGTCGAGCGGGAGATCCGACTCCTCGGCCTCACCGGCGGCGACCGCGGCAACGAGTGTCTGACGGCGCTCGATGGACGGAACGAGGAACTCGCGATCGAACGCCTGCATCGATGCTGCGATCTCGGCCTCGACCTCTTC
>JAYUDQ010000351.1:0-1917 GCA_043739745.1 Acidimicrobiia bacterium
TCCTACTGGATCGCCGCACAGGTCGCGAGCGCGGCAAGCGCCGTGGCCGCAGGCTTCCCGAGCTCGCTGACGTTCCTGCCCGGCCTCATCATCGTCGCGATCATCTTCGGCGTTGCCAACGGCCTCGCCATCTCCTTCGCCAAGGACCTCTCCCTGTCGCAGGATTGCGCCGCGGCCGTGGCCAACGCAACGCTGGCAACCGCGTACCCGATCGACACGGTCACCGGCCTCCCCACTCCGGCGTCGTCGCAGATCAGCGTCAACACGCTGACCGCCGCCGCAGCCGGGATCAAGGACACGCTGGACGACATCCAGATCAGGACGAACGCCATCACGGGGAAGCTGACGCAGCTCATCACCGACCTTGGAACGGCGCAGGGAACGGCCAACACGATCCTCGTCACGGTGAAGGACCTCCAGGACCGAAGCGACGCCCTTCTCGTGGCGATCGGCGCGCCGACCGATCTGACCACGGCGACCGCGAACGGTCTGGCCAACAACCTCAACAACCGGTTGGACACGATCCTCGCCAACACGGCCACGTTTCAGGCCCTGAGCGTACGGGCCGAGATCGAGAGCATGCTGGCGGATCGCTCCCAGCCGCCGGTGGCCATCTTCGTCCTGCCCGCGTCCCAGGGCGGCTACATCGAGATCGTGCGCGACACGGTGGCCACCACGATCCAGAACGAGCTGAGCGCCGGCCAGTCGGTCGGCACGGCACAGACCAACCTCGCACAGGGGAACGCCGCACTGGCCGCACAGAACTACCAGTCGGCCTACCTGTCCTACAACGCGGCGTACCTGCAAGCCGTGAACTGATGACGGCATCGACCGACGGTGACCGTTCGGGTCAGACGACCCGAGGAAGAGCAACGATGCGAGTTCGAGCCCTGGTCGCCGTCGCTGCCCTGATAGGTGTCGGCGCGTTCGCGCAGGTGGCGGACGCCCCGTCGGCGAGCGCCGCATGCGCCCTTGGCGTCACGAGCATCGCACCCGCCACCGGCTTCGTTGCCGGAGGTCTGGCGACGACGATCACCGGTCTCTGTTTCACCGAAGCGGGGACGCTGAGCGTCGCGTTCGGCGGAGCCGCTCCCATCGTCATTGTGCCAGCGTCCGCCACCAGCCTCACGGTTGCGACACCGGCGGCGTCACCCGGCCCCGTGACGGTCACCGTAAGGCTGGGTGCCGCCACCGCCACGACGACGTTCACGTACGTCGCGATCCCCGCGATCAATCCGCTGGTCCCGGCGCGCGGGCTGGCCAAGGGCGGAACCCTCGTCACCATCACGGGCACCAACCTCAAGCCGGCCGGGTCGACCACGACCGTCGCGTTCGGCGGAGCCGCCCCCATCACCGTTGTACCGGCGTCGGACACGAGCCTCACCGTCACGTCGCCGGCCGGCACGGGCACGCAGAACGTCACCGTCACCACCACCTTGGTCGGCGGCGCCTCGGCGACGAGTAACGCCCAACCGTTCGTCTATGTGCCGGCCCCGACCGTCACAAGCGTCGCGGCCTCCTCCGGACCGATCAAAGGCGGCACCGACGTCGTCGTCGGCGGCACGGACTTCCAACCGGGTGCCATCGTCATGTTCGGCAGCTCGGACGGCTCGGTCAACTTCACCGGCGACTCGCCCGCCCGTCCCCTTTCCGTCCTCGGCCCGACGAGCATTCGGGCCACCACGCCTGCCGGGGTGGCCGGCGCGACGAATGTCGTCGTCATCAACCCCGATGGCCAGCTCGGAGCCTTGGCGGCCGGGAGCGCCAACCATTTCACCTACACCGGTACACCCCCGTCGATCACGACATTCTCGCCGGCATCGGGCACATCCCTCGGTGGGGTGCCGTTCACGATCACCGGCGCCGGGTTCCTGCCGGGGGTCAGCGTGGAGTTCGCCGCTTCCGGCGAGTTGAACG
>JAYUDQ010000352.1:0-12660 GCA_043739745.1 Acidimicrobiia bacterium
TGGAGCACGGGCTGTTGGGTGCGTCGTTCGTGCCACCCGCGGAGATCCGTGAACTTCGTGATCTGACCCGGTACCGGAAACGGCTGATCCAGACCCATACAGCGGAACAGCAACGAGCCCAGAAGATCTTGGAGGATGCCGGGATCAAGCTCGACTCGGTCGCGTCGGACATCTTCGGTGTCTCGGGCCGGGCCATGCTCGAAGCCTTGATCCGAGGTGAGCGTGACCCCCAAGTTCTTGCCGAACTGGCGAAAGGCAAACTTCGGAACAAGATTCCGATGCTCCGCGAGGCCTTACGTGGCAGGTTCCGTGACCATCACGCCGTGATGCTGCGTCTCGTGTTCGATCACGTCACCCATCTCGAGACCACCATCAGCGCGCTGGACCTCGAGGTTGGCCGGGTGATCGCCCCTTTCGCGACGGCCCGTGACCGGCTCGACACGATCACGGGCGTCGGGAAACGCGCGGCTGCACACTTGGCGTCGTCGGCCGGTATGTGCCCGGGGAACAACATCTCCGGTGGGAAACGACGATCCGGGAAAACCAGAGACGGCAACCGATGGCTCGGCGAGATCCTCAACCAATGCGCCCTCGGCGCGTCGCAAACCCGTGACACATACCTCGCCTCCCAGTTCTGGCGCCTCAAGCGTCGCATCGGCCACAAGAAAGCCGCCGTCGCGGTCGGCCACTCCATCCTCGTCATCTGCTGGCACGTCCTCACCAACAACTGCGACTACCAAGACCTCGGCGGCGACTGGTTCGTACGCCGAACCGACCAAGACAAACACCGCGACCACCTCATCCACCAACTCCAAGACCTCGGCTACGGAGTCAACCTCACCAAAGTCGCCTGACACCACAAGGCCGGTAGTCAGGCGAAAACGCCGTACCACGAGGACGCGCGATTGCGGGGTTCATTGCGCGCGAAGCCGGTCGAAATTCGGCTGGGCTCGTTGATTTTGGCGGCATTCGCGCGCATTAGAACCGGCATTCGCGCGCGTTGGCCATGTCGGCTTGACGCACGTTGCTCCTGCATTCCGACCCGGTCCGTCACACGCCGACTCGTTGTACGCCGCACACACCACTTCGGCCGCTACGGGCAGTCGTCGCTGGAGAGCGCCGGGTCCCTTGAGATGTCGCACTTCCGCTTGCGCTATCTCTTCAACAATCCTGCGGCGATGCCACGACGCGCTCAGCTCCCCATGATGGGTGGTTCAGGCGGGAACGGCTTCGGATCGGTGGGCGGAATCGGGCAGGCGGGGTGGGAAACGGATCGCCCGGAGGGCCGGGCTTCGGCTCGCCCGGAACGGGAGGAAGCGGCGACGGCGACGGCCCCGGAATCGACAGGGGGAATGGTCGAGGGGCGCGTGCGAAATCGTCTGCTTCACGCCTGATTGTCCGTGGGACGGAGGCGGCGGATCTCGGGGTGCCGTCCTCGGACTGCAGGAGAATCAGCGGATTGGGTCTACGACGACTAGGTCGCCGTAGACCCCGTCCCCAGGGTCGTCGTTCAGCCCGTGAACGCGGGGGTCGCTTCGACTGCTTCAGCGGGCGCGGCCTCCGCTGCGGCCAGTCTCGTGGTCGTCGGGGCGATTGTCGTGACGGTTGTCGTCGGCGCGACAGTCGTCGCGACCGTGGTCGCAACGGCAGTCGTCGCAGGCGCAGCCGTTGTCGGGGGCGCCGCGGTCGTGGTCGTCGCGACCGTCGTGGGCGGCACCAGCGAGATCACCGGGCCGGTGAGCGGCGCTGGATCCACCACAGCCGGGACGGACGCAACACGTGCGCTGAGCTGGCCGCGAATGGCGCCGCCGGGGAAGTCCGTTGTGTGCGTGTTGAAGTAGTGATTCGTCGGTGCGGCGATGACTGCGGCGATGAAGGCCGCGCTCGCAGCCCCGCAGGAGCCGGCGATCGCGGTCGCCGGCGCGGTGAAGGGGACGACGACCGGGCCGGCGACGTTCGCCGCACCGCTGTGGATGTGCTCCCCGGTGGCCGCGAGGATGATGTTGGCCACTTGCGTCGTAACGCACGCACGGTTGTTCGTGCCGTCCACCGCGACGACGGCGCTGCCCGTGCCGTCAGGGTCACCGGGCCCGGGCACCTCGGCCGGGCCGGTCAGCGACGCGTCGAAGATCGCGGAAGTCAGCTGTCCACGGGCTGCGCCTCCGGGGCTCGCCGCGGTGTGGACGTTCACATAGAAGGCGTTCGGGGCGGACGCGATCGCGGAGGCTTGCGCCGTCGTCGTCGTGACGCATCCGGATGCGGTGGTCCCGCCGGCCGGAAGGGGTACCACGACCGGTCCCGCAACGCCCGGAGCCCCCGAGTGTATGTGGGCCATGAGGAAGGGGCCGGACAGGCCAGTAGCCGCGATCGACACGCACACCGACCCCGTAGCCGCGTCGATGGTCATGTCCGCGGTACCGAGTGCAGCCGCATCGCTCGGCGACACCACCGTCGTTTCCTCGCTCGCCAGCAGCACCGCACCGAATCGCACGGGAGCCGCTGAGGCGTGCGATGACAGCACAAGGGGCACGGCCAGGGCGCAGACCGCCGCCAATCCTGCAGCGAGCAGCAACTTCGGAAGATGGTGACGGCGTTCACGCATGGTGAGTCCCTTCGGATGGACGCGGTCCGGACAGACCGCGCGTCGGCTATACGTAGCGAATCATTGCCCCGTTCATCCCGGCTGAAACCTCCTGAACCATCGCGGGCAGCGAACGGCCAGTAGGTGGGGAGATCCGCTGGGGCCGAGTCGACTTGGTCGCTGCGATCAGCTTGGCCGAATGATTGGCCTTCCCATGGCGAACAGCCGGGCTGCTTCGGATGCTCCCGATCCGTCGATGGTGTCGCTGATGTATTCGGCCGCGAGTGCGCTGTAGGTCATTCCGTTCCCGCCAAATCCGAGGGCGAACTGGCACCGCCGGAACCGCCAATGTGATCCGACGTACGCGAGGCCGTCCGGTGTTTCGGCGAACGTAGCGGTCCAGCTGAACGCCGTCTCGACCAGGCCGAGGTCGGGTAGGCGTTTCGGAATGGCTGCGGCGAGCGAACGCGCCTGCGTATCTCAGCGACCAGAGCTACGACAGCCTTGACGCTGCGCGACGGCCAGACGGACACGCTTCGTGCGGTCGCGGGGTTTGCAACGTCAGCTATGCGATCAGTTCAACACCGCTCTCCTCGACTGAAGGCCTGACGGTGGGCTCACCCCGGTTGCGCCGGCACGTCCTGCCTATTCCTCCGCGACCCGCAACCGATCGGACAGGTTCAACGCCGTCAATGCGTCGAGCTCGGCATCGGGAGCATGTTCGGCAGAGATCAACCGGTCATCAGCGGCGGGTAGCGCTCGCAGGATCTCGTCCAACTTGCGCTGCGTGGCTTTCTGCTGATGGGTCTGGGTGTGTTGAATGACGAACACCATGACGAGCGTGACGATCGAACTGGAGGAGTAGAGGGTCAGCTGCCACCAGAGCGGGAATCCGGTGCCGATCCCAATCAGACCCCACGCAATCACCGCAGTCGCGACGATGATTCCGAACGCGGGCTTGGAAGTTGCTTCACCAAGACGATGGAGCAAACGGCTCCCTTGCGTGTGTTCGGACCACCAGATCTGCGGTGTGTCGCCGGTCGCAGCGGGTATGACCCTGCGTTGGGTCTGCTTCCTCCGAAAACGCGCCGACGGTGTCGGTCGGGCGGTCGCATGACGGCGCACGAATCGATGCCTGCCATCCATCGTATCGGGATGTGCCTGCGTGTCGGGATGTGCCTGCGTGTCGGGAAGTGGACTCTCGAGACGTTCGCCGTCGATCTTCACGGCCGTGGGCTCCGTCGGGGCGACGACGGAGTGCGGACCCAGGAATGCACCAGGACGGCTCGGGGGCAGGTGGTCGTCAGCATTGGGAACCCCTACCCCATCACGACGCGGAGTCGAGCTTGAGGCCGATTTGGGCAAGGAGGGTACGGCGCCGAACGCCGGTCTTATCCCGAATCCGATCGAGGTGACCGCGGACGCCCGACACCGAGATGTACATCCGCTCGCCGATCTCGACGTCCGTCAGTCCTTTGGCAAGCCATTTCAGGAGCTCGATCTCCCGCTTTGAGAGATCAAGCGCCGAGGTACCTCGCGCGCTTTGGAGGAGGTAGGACGCGAGGGTCGGCGAAACGTAGGTCTGGCCGTTTGCGATGGCACGGACAGCAGCGGCTATCTCACCGGGTTCGGACGACTTGGTGAGGTACCCACTCGCTCCGGCACCCATCGCGTCGACGACGGAGTCGCGTTCGCCCTGCGCGGACACGACGAGCACCTTCATTCCTCGCCTGCAAAGGTGCTCGACCGCTTGGCCGCCGCGCATGCCGGGCAGGCCGAGGTCGAGGATGACCACCGTCGGCAGCACGGTCACGCGGGCGTCGAAGTCTTCGACGGATGTTGCGGTGAGGCCCAAGGTCATGTCGTCGGCGTCGACTGCCTGCGCCAATCCCTGGCGGAACACCGGGTGGTCATCGATCACGGCTATCGAGATCATCACCTCGGCATTCTAAGGGTGACCGTCGTTCCGACGTCCGGGCTCGACGCCAACTCGGCCGAGCCGCCGGCATCGCGGAGGCGCCGCTGGATGGATTCCGTGACACCGAAGCCCGTGCGGGGTTGGGTGAGATCGAACCCGCGGCCGTGGTCGCTGATGGTGAGGATGACGAAGTCGCCGTTGCTTCGAAGCGCGATGGCGGCGTTGGCCGTGCCGGCATGCTTGTGGGCGTTCATCAGCGACTCATGAGCGGCGTCATTGAGGATCTCGATGGTCGCGCGCGAACAGCGGAACGGTCCGGCGGAAGCGTGGATCACCACCTCGAAGCCGAGGAGGGCGAACTCGCTTCGGAGCGCTTCGACCGCTTCGATCAGGCCGCCAACGGGTGCGAGTCCGCCGCCGGAAAGCACGCGACGGAGACGTTCGACCTCGAAGTCCGTGCGACGCACGAGGAGATCCGAGTCGACGTTCCAGGACCCGGCGACCGCCTCGAGCACTTGGAGGACGGAGTCGTGCAGCAACCGGTGCTGGTTGATGCGTTCGATCTCGGTGGCGTTGCGCTCCGCTTCGTGAACCGCGTCGGTCCGGGCCGCATCCAGCTCCCGGGCCTGGGCCCGCAGGCCCTGCCCGAGATTGACGCCGACGCCGTAGAAGACCGCTCCTCCGGCCATCTCGCTGAAGCGCTGCCCGCTCACCGTCACGCCGCCCCGATCGAGTGCTCTGTTCGTGGTCGACGCGGCGAACGTCGCCACCCACGACGCCGCGGCGAGCGTCGATTGGGCCGGATCGCCATTGCCGAAGCTCGTCCACGCCGCAGTAAGCAAGCCGTAGACCTGCGACCATCGAGGATCGGGCGGAAGCCGGCGACTTCCCCAACTGGCGGCCTCACCGGCCAGGACCAGATCGGCGACCAACACGTCCCACCATGCGACGACCGGATCGCGGACGGTACCGCGTCGCACACTGCGCGCGACCGCCCACGCTGATTCGGCCGTCACCACCGCGACCGATCCGTAGAGCGGCAACCGGTGCTTGACGGTTCGGCGGACTGCGCCCGTGGCAAACGTCGTCTGGGCGATGGCGAGGACTCGGGCGGCGATCACCACGCCGCTGATGACCCGGTCAAGTCGTTCCTCCGCGGTCTGATCCCGCTCCGGTTCGCTGTCGATCTCCCAGGTCCTTCGGCGAGCCCATCGTTTCCCGGCGGTCATGGCCAACCGCGCTCGATGTCGATCCTCAGGGTGACGAGCGAAACCCCGCTTCGCCCGGGCTCCACCTCGATCGCACCGCCGACCCGCTGCACCGCAGCGAGCAGTGCGGGATCGATACACGGCTCGACTTCGTCGGCGTGGAACGCACTGCGGACACTCAGCTCTACGGCGTGGTCGTCGGAGGTCAGGGCCACCACGATCCGCTGACTCATCGTCACCGGCGACGGAGCCGTTGTCGATGACACCGACGCGCACAGAACGAGCAGCGCGGCCAGAACCTCGCACATCACGTCGGTCGTCGACGCTCGCAACGATGGGTCCTCGCCGTCGTCGACGACCTCGATCCGCAGCGTCGAACCCGCATACGACGCGACGACCTGGTCGATGCGCGAGCGCACCGACATCGCCGAGCGGCCACCGTCGCCGCTCAGTGCTCGACGCAACCGGGCCGATTCCGTTCTGGCCAGTGCCTGAGCGCGGGTCGCATCGTTCGCAACGAGGTGGTCACGCACGCTTCCCAATGCCTGAAGGGTGCCCACGTGAAGTTCGGTCTGCAGTCGAACCCGTGTTTCATTGCGTGTCCGCTCGTGCGCAAGTTCGACGGCCTCGGCACGCAGCCTCGCGATCTCCGCGGAGGTGGCGCGGACACGTCTCGTCAGCAGGTCGCCGGCGATGGCACAGTTGACGTACTGCGCGATCCCGAGGACCATCGGCGCGCCGCAGCGCTTCGAGCGCATCCCGGCAGCGAGCGCGTACGAACCCGCCAGACCCGAAGTCGCAAGGAATCCGCCTCGCCGACGCGGGAACGCCGCCACTGCGCCGACTCCACTCATCAGGCTGACCGGGAACATCCAGTTCGCGGCGTTGAACTGCTCCTGTGCAGGAAGCGCGGCCGAACACAGCACAAGGCTTGCGGCGACCACGCCGACATCGACTGCGGCCGACGCCGCGTCCGCGTAGTCGCCACGGCGTAGGGCTCTCCGGCTCAGCCAGGTCGACTCGCCCGTCATCGCGGCGAACACCAACCAGCCGAGGCGGGGCCGAACGAAACGACGCCGATCGAACACCAACGTCAGCAAGCCCGAGAACACGTGATATGCCCGCATCAGGAGGAACACCCGGAGGAACATCTCCTCGATCGGAGCCGAGTGCTTCGGGACCGAGCCGACGCCGCAGGTTTCCGATCCGAGCGGCTGCACCATGGTGCCCGACGGTACAGCGAAGTTCGATGCCAGGACGGCCCGGGGTCGATTTCGTCGCTGCGCACGTACGTCGCGACGGTGGTTGCGAATCACTTGAAATGGCGTGCCTGGACCATCAGTGTGGAGCGCCCGTTCTTGATGCTCAGGACCGCCGCAACGCGATCGCTCACGAAGATCGCGTAGCGATTGGTGCCGGGAATCGTGGTTGGGGTGAAGCTGAAGAAGTCGTCAGGATTGCCGGCCGCGCCGCGGGAGAACCGGCGTCGTTGACACAGGCCACGGCCGTCGCTCCACCATCGACGATGTCGGCGCGCTGATACAGACACGAAATCCGCGTCGATGCGATCCGGACTGTTTCGCCCATACGAAGTGTGATCGAGCTCGACGGCGGGTGAACGCTCTGCTCGCCACCACCCTGCGTTTCTGGCTGAGACCAGTCCCGCTTGGCTGCTCCACCCGGAATTTTTATACCTGTTACAAACGTACGTCCGACACTCACTTGATTCAGCGCATCTAGATTGGCATGATACGCACCAAGCTGGCCGACACTGCCTTGGTCATAGAAGCAATCGATCCCCGCCGGCACCGTTTCACTATCCGAACGTTCGTAGACGAGACATTGCACGTTGCTTCCGACGAAGCGGAGTCGCGTGTTCGCTCCCGCCGTGAACGTCGCCGTCGACGCTCCGGCCGCCACGCCGACAGCCAGGCTCCCGCCACCACGACGCCGACGAACACCGCCCGGCACGCTCGGCGTGGTCTCCAATCGTGCGTCGGCCGGCTGGTGTGTGGAGTGGAGGTCATGCCCTGAAGCTGGCAGATGACGGTCACCATGGGTAGAGCAGAAGTACCCCACGGGCAAAGGGTCAGTTCCGCTCTACCGGGTCCTCGCTCCGTCGTTCATCATTTGGCCACCGGATCCCACCGGCACGATCCAGCCAAGGGAGAAACGCCATGATCGCTTCACTCACACCCCTCGCCTACATCGGCGCACAGGCCGACCTTGGAGCACGGGCGCACCGGATGACCGACAAGATCCACCTTGCGCTCCTGGCCGCCTTCATACTCGCCGGCGTGGTATCAGCGGTCTGGGGAGCGGTGAAGCGCAAGGTGATCGCCGACCACATGCGCACTCAGCCGCAGGCCAACACCGCCGTCGCGCCCTCGGCTGATCCCACTGCTGCACCGCCGGCGTTCGCAGCGTGAAGAGCCGGCTCGACAACCGCGGGATGGCGCGTCGGCCTGCAACAGCCGCAGCGGGCATCTGTTTCGCCGCGATGGGAGCGCTCGGAGCGGTCTGCGGCGTTCCGGGACTTATGCCGACAAGCACGGCCTCGGCCGCATCCGCCTGCCGACCGTCGATCATCGTCACTGCCCCCTCGACCTCACCGATACAGCAGGCCGTGACGATCGGCGTCCGGGTCAAACCGTGCAGTTCGAACGAGTTCTCCGGCTCGTGCATCCTCGAAGAGCGGGTCGGGACCGCCTTCGTCTCACGTAACTCGAGTGCGATCCTTGGCGACAATGCCTGCGACTTCCCCATCAGTTTCAATGCGGCCGGATCGCACACCATGCGCGTGCGATTCACCGGCGACTCGTGGCACAACCCGGCAGTCAGCCGCACGTTCACGATCACGTTCAAAGCGCCCTCCTCAGCGACCAGCGATCTCAAGATCGGCCTGGCATTTGTCGATAGCTCGGTCACGGCCCGCGGCCACAACGGACTGCCTGCGGGCATCCCGGTCTTCCGGCCTGGATCGACGATCACCGGCTCGACCGGTTGCCCGACCAACTCCTTCGGGCAGGACGGCCTCATGGTGTTGGTATTCGACTACGCCGGGGGGCCGACCAGCGCGTCGGTCACCACCACAATCACCCCTCTCGAGGGCGGAAGCGGCTTCACCGTCGCCCCCTATTACCTCGACCTGAACCCCGGTCAAAGCACGCAATACCTAGGCCCCCGCGATCAGAACGGCACATACGACATCCTCGTCGAATATGGGTATGCGCGAGCCACCGCGTTCCCCAAGATCAACGTACGCTTCACCCTGAATCGGAACTGCGGGTAGCCGTGCCAGCGGGCCTGTGCTCAGTCGAACGCACGCCACCTGAACGGTCGACTTACTTCCACGGCACCTCACCCGCAGCTGCGGTCGCCATCGCCGTCGATGGCTTCCGGTTGCTCGAACTCGACCTGCGCAACTATGGCAACGGCGCCATCGGCGCCGGCATCTACCTCGCCGGTGAGCCCAGCGTGGCTGCCAGCTTCGCACATGAAGACCATGTGGTCCTCGCCTGCAGCCTGGCAACCGGGCACCGTGTCCTGCGCCTCGACGGGTCCTACGACCACCGTGTCATCCGGTCATTGCGCAGGGAGTTCGGCCACGATTTGCTGCGGGCCGACTTCGACCACGCCATCCCGGCAAACAAGCACCTCGAACGTCGCGAGCTGATCCACCTCCTGAACTATCTATGGACCCGAAACGAGTACGGCGGAATCCTCGGGTTGTTCGCGGACGACCTCACCAGAACCGCACGCCGGACCTTGCAGCGCCATCGCTACAGCGGCTTCGGCGACCCGGAAGGGATCGGCGTCGTGATCGTCAACCCTTCCGCCGTGTGCCTACGCAACGTCTTCGTCTACGACGAGGCCGGCAGCACCCTGGCCACGATCCACCCGCGCGACCTTGCCCGCCTCGCGGCCCGCCGCCTCATCGCCGAACACGCCTGCGCCATCCGACGATCCACGTCGACGACCCTCACCGGCCGAACATTCCAACCCGATCCGCGTCGGCCACCCGCCGAGATCGACGCACAAGCACGCGCCACGGAGACCGTCGAGGCAGCGACACACCGCCTCCAACTCTGCCTGCGACAGTTCTGCGCGTGCCACCACATCGTCGTCGACGCCGACATCGCCAATGCGCTCGACAGCCTATGAACGAACTCTTCACATGCACGGGGCGAGGGCCGACCGTCGCAACCACTGGGCCGCGCTACCTCGGGTTCGTCAACGGAGCGACGCTGCCCCGTCGCTCTCGCGGCGTCCTGGCTCGCGGCGTGGGATCAAAACGCCGCGCTGCCGATCATGTCCAGATACGATTCGAAATCTGCGACGGTATCCAAACCAGATGCCATGCTCGCTTGCTGAGCACCACGAGGGGATGAGAATGTGGTGTGGGTCTGGTTGTGCTCTGCTGTTCACGTTGGTGGGCGCTAGGCACCGCGTGCTGGACTGGTCAGCTCCCAGTGATCGGGTTCGGGGTGGAGGGCGTCGCAGCAGTCCCTGACCAAGACGACAGCACCGTATTTGTTGCGTCGACGACGTCGACTCTGACACTGTAGGTCTGGCCGACGAGCAAATTGCACTGCACTTTGCCGCGAACGCCTTGTGTGGAGTTGGCTGCAGCGACCGTGGGAATGTCTTCTTGGAAGGTTGAGAGAGGCGGGTTTTCGAGGAGTTGATTGCCCCACGAGACTCCGACGTAGGTGAGGCGCGTGGTCCACGACGCTGGAGCGTTGGTGCAATTCTTGACTTTGATGTTGCTCGCGAGGGTCGCCGAGAGTGGTCCGAATGACCCGTATCCGGTGCTCGTGACAACGGAAGCGATCTGCGCGACGCATGCTGGGCTCGAACTCGCCGATCCGCCGCCCGACGCGAACGCAGGCGATGCGCCCGAGAGCAGAAGGCAGACCGATATCGCGGAGAGTTTCGTGAGTTTGTGCATGAGGACGACCGATCGGCGAGGGTCGCCGATGTCGGCGACGCCACGATCGTGACGGCTCGTTGGTCGCACCGCCTATCCGACCTTGGTCGTACGACCGCGACAGCAGTGCCTGCCTGGCGACGACCACACGCGCTTATCCGGAACGTCGCCGAGCAACAGCGGAGTGGTCGCGTCGGGCAGCGAACTGGCGCTGGTTGCGGTTCGCGCTCAGGGTGTTCGACGTCGGGAGGTGGAAGAATGTGCGACGGGTCGGGAGTTCCCGCGAGAACTTCTCCGATGATCATCGGCCGGGCGCCGCCGCCGGGTTCCTCTGAAGCTGAGATCTCGGGCGTCGAATGGGCGGTCGTTCGGTCTCGAAATTGCGCTGTTGGCGTTTCTTCGAGAGGCTTTCTCGGTGTCGGTCGATGCGCTCGCGGCGGCCCCACGTGCACCTACATTCTGCGGAAGTCAGGGAATGGCGCGCGCGTACTTGTTGTCCTGTGTGTTCTGGTCGGAGAGGTCATACGCGTGCGAGACGGCGTTGAAGACGAACTTGTCGTCGATCATCGGGGGGTTACGGATCGGGTTGCGGCCATGGCCAGGCCGGTCGCGAAGTTGTTGATGGCCTTGGTCAGGGCCTTCTGGTAGGTCCTGCCCGTGCCCGGGACCTTCGGATTGAAGGAGGAAGCCCAGCGGATTGCTGTTCCGCCGTCGCTGGGCTCGAGGTCGACGTTGGCCCTGTAGTTGCGGAGCGCGAGCCCCGACAGGAGCACGTAGCTCATCCGACGATCGGTCACCAGTTCAACGATCTGCTCGTGCATGGCGTGCTTGTCGGTGCGAAGGATGCCGATCGAGCCGAGGCCTTGACGATCGGGGTGACCTGGGCGTTCGAGCTCGAACGTGTCGATCGGCGACCACGACGGCCAGGTGGGGCGGTCGATCAGCAAGGCGTACACCTCCGACGGGCTCGCTGTCGACATCGCTCGTGCCTCAACGTGGTAGGTCCGCATGCCTTCTCCTTGGTCGGCGTCATCGCTCGTTGTGTACCATATGGTACAGATGGATGGCAAGGGTGACGTGACAAGATCGATCAATCCGTTCCGCGTCAGCGAGAAGCAGGTCGGCGACCGACCATGAGCCCCAGCAGGACCAACGCCAAGGAGTGGCTGCTCGAAGCGACGATGGACTATGTGCGCAAAAACGGCGTCGGAGATCTCACGCTGCGACAGCTGGCCGCTGCCGTGGGAACCAGCCATCGAATGCTCGTGTACCACTTCGGGTCGAAGGAGGGTCTGTTCATCGAAGTCATTCGTTCGGTTGAAGCAGAGCAAGTGCAGGCACTGGAGGCACTCGTCTCAGACGCGACACTGAGCCCGCTCGACCAGTTGCGACAGATGTGGCAACGACTAGCGGACCCATCCCTCGCACCGAACGAGCGCTTGTTCTTCGAGGTCTACGGCCAAGCCCTGCAGGGCCGACCCCACACCGAACTCGTACTGGAGGCGAGGGAGGCGTGGATCGAGCCGGGCGCCGTCATCGCCCGACGGCTCGGGATACCGGCGATGCACTCGAGGGCCCACGCCAGGCTCTGGGTCGCGGTGACCTACGGACTCCTCCTCGACCTGCTCGGCACCGGCGACCGCGACAGCGTGAACGCGGCCCTGCAGCAGTTCCTCGGGCTCTACCAGGTGTCCGAAACACCCAAGGCGCCGCGGAAGCGACCGGCGAAATGAATTGGGTGCGCACCTACACCCCGGTCCTCATCGACGCCGGCTTCCCCGAACTCGACATCCCCATCCCCTGGTGGCCCGGCAAAACCCTCCGCTTCGGCTTCCCACCCCGCTGACCAAACCTCAACCCAATTGCCGCAGCACCCCGCGCCTGCGACGCGAGATCAACACGCTGGGCCGGCCGCTGGGGGCCGTAACCGGCGACGCATTCGTCGCCAAACGCACGCGGCACCCAGTCACTCGAAGCGAACTCGTCGCTCAGCTCGCCGCAACCTTTCCCAGCTTCGCCGCCC
>JAYUDQ010000353.1:0-1909 GCA_043739745.1 Acidimicrobiia bacterium
AGCATCAGTTCGAACAGGATGTGGGCAGCCAGCGCTTGGTGGCGGTTCAACGGGCTGTTCATGACGACGATCTCCCCCTCGATCAGCTCGCGGTGCTCCTCGGTCTCGCCCTCGGCCAGGTAGTCGTCAGCGCTCACTCGGGTGAGAAGGGTCATCGTCGTGCTCATGTGGTGAAGGGTACGGAATGGGGTGTGACAGTCGACAGCAGCACGAGTCTAGGGGTGACCACCTGCACACGAAAGGTGGTCGGTGACGCAGCCCTGAGCCCCTAGCCTTGCCCGAATGCTCGACGTGGCCAACCTGCGCATAGATCTCGGCCACCGGGTCCTGCTCGACGACGCCTCCTTCCGCCTCCAAGTCGGGGAGAAGGTTGCGCTCGTCGGGCCGAACGGCGCAGGCAAGACGACGATGCTGAAGACGCTGGCGGGCGAGCGCCACCCGTCGGCCGGTTCCGTTTCCCGTCCTGAGCACTTCGGTTGGCTGCAGCAGGATGTTTCGGCCAAGCCTGAGGATGCCGACCGGTTGTCCTACGACCATCTGCTCAGCGCCAGCCCGCTGACGGAGATGGCCGAGCAGCTCAAGGAGTGGCAGACCCGCATCGAGAAGGCCGGGATCGACATGGGTGCCGGGGTCGAGGGTGCGGACGAGGCGCTCGACAAGGCGGTCACCAAGTTCACGAACCTCGAAGAGCGCTACCGCACACTGGGCGGCTACCAGGTCGAGTCGGAAGCGGAGCGCATCGCCGCCGGTGTGGGCCTTGACGACGAGGCGCTGCTTCGAGCCGTGGGCACGCTTTCGGGCGGTCAGCGCCGCCGTCTCGAGTTGGCCCGCCTGCTCCTGGCCGGGGGCGATCTGCTGATCCTCGACGAGCCGACCAACCACCTCGATGTCGAGGCCAAGCGGTGGGTGGTCGAGTTCCTCAAGAAGTCCAAGGCGACGATCCTCGTCGTCAGTCACGACATCGAGCTGATGGACTCCTCGATCGACCGGGTTCTCGCTCTCGAGGCCGCCCGCATCGAGCAGTACAAAGGTACGTACACACAGTTCCTCGTCCAGCGCGAAGAGCGCGAGTCGCTGCGGGCCCGCGAGTCGGCGAACTTCAACAAGGAGATCGCCCGCCTCGAGAAGACCATCGACAAGTTCCGCGGCGCCAACGAGACGCACGTCCAGAAGCGCAAGAACCTGCTGAAGCGCATGGAGAACATGCACAAGAAGCGGGGTCCGGAGATCATGCAGGTGAAGCGCCGCGCCATGCGCGTGCGCTTCCCCGACCCGGTACGCGCCGGCGACCGTGCCCTCATGGTGGAGGGCCTGGCCAAGGGCTTCGGCGACGACATGATCTTCTCGGGCGTGAACTTCGAGGTGCACCGCGGCGACATCTTCCTCGTGCTCGGCCTCAACGGCGCCGGCAAGACCACGCTGCTGCGCTCGCTGGCCGGCGTGTACAAACCCGACGCCGGAACCGTGCGCCTCGGCGCCAACGTGAAGCTCGGGTTCTATGCCCAGGAGCACGAGGACATCAAGGCGGAAAGCCCGGTGATCGCCCTTCTGCGTGAGGCCGACCCGACGTGTCCTGACCCGACCTTGCGCGGCATCCTTTCCCACTTCGGCATGACCGGCGATGTTGCCGACCAGGAAGCAGGAACCCTCAGCGGCGGTGAGAAGACCAAGCTGTCGCTGGCCCGGCTGATGATCGGCAGGTCGAACGTGCTGCTCCTCGACGAGCCCACCAACAACCTCGACCCGCCGTCGCGCGAGTCCGTGCTGGCTGCGCTGCAGAACTACAAGGGCACGATCGTCCTCGTCAGCCACGACATCGAGTTCGTCACCCAGCTGGCGCCGACGAACGTGCTGATGATGCCGGACGGTGAGCTGATGCACTACGAGGAGAAGATGCTGGACCTCATCG
>JAYUDQ010000354.1:0-1908 GCA_043739745.1 Acidimicrobiia bacterium
TTCTGGGAGATCCATGACTCCACTGTTCGTGAGGATTACACGGTGGATCTGAACCTGCCGGCGGGTCTGCCCGGCTGGGTCAATCACATCGCGTTCGACGCAGCCACACTCGCTGAACTCAACGATCACCGAGAGCGCTGGCAGGCGCACGGCCATCACGTGCTCGAGGTGGACCACGGTTTCTGCATCAGCATCTACATCCGCGACCCCAGCGCGGACATGGTCGAGTTCTGCCACACGACCCGCTCGTTCACCGACGATGAGATCACCGATGCGCAGCGGCTGCTGAGCGACCCCGCGCCGGCGCTCGACGGCCATGTCCCGATGACCATCGTGCACAAGCCATCGACGGTCGGCGCAGACGCGTAACGACCGCGCGTTCTGCCTCGGCCAACTGTGCCCTCAAACCCTCGGTGGTGAGCCCACGTAGATTCCAGGGCCCGACTCGGTCACGGTGCGACGTTACGCCGTGCGCGCCGCGGCGACCGTCGGCTCGTCGGACGGACGCGGCTCATCCGAGCGGACCCGGCGAGCCCGTACTTCAGCGGGCTGTCGGACGTGCTCGTCGAGGTCTTCGGCGTGCCCTGGGTGCTCGGCCAGGCGCTCACTGGCGTCGGTGGGATCGAAGCCGCGTACGTCTACGGGTCATGGGCGGCACGGTTCTCCGGTGACGAAGGCGACCGACCGGTAGGGGACATCGACCTTCTCGTGCTCGGAGGCCCGGACCGCGACGACGTATATGCCGCCCCCAGCTCAGCCGAGCGAAGGCTCGGACGAGCGGTCCAAGTGACCATCCGATCGACCGACTGGCTGACGGAGGGCAACGGCACGTTCCACGACACGGTCGCCGGACGACCGATGGTGCCGGTGCAAATGCCGGCTACGAGAACAGCTCGGGAGGATCACTCGCCAACAGCCGCTCGACCGCCTCGACGACGGTCCGCGCCGTCGTCAGTGCCCACGCCGAATCGTCCGCGCTGATCTCGGCGCTCGATGGGTCGAAGTACTGAGCGGCTCGCCACCCGCTGGCAGCTACACCCCAAGACAATTCAGCGACACGTTCGAAACGGCACATTCCCGATCCGCCCACTGCTCCCTGAAGCCCGCGCTCTTCGCTTCGCCGTGCACGCCATTGAAGCCCACGAGCAGAGCACAACCACCGCCGCCTAAATCTCGACGATCTCGGGGCTGAGGCGGCGAAGCGGCGTTTGCCCGCCTTGAGTATCGTCGGCGCCCTGATGCTCAGGTTCCAGTGGATCCGCGTGTTGGATCGGACAGCTCTGGCACGGCGCCTTGCAGCGGGGGGTCCGGCGGCTGGGCGAGCCGGAGCGGCGCTTCCATGACGATGTGCTCACGTATGAATTCGCGCATGTAGGGCAACGCAAACGTCACGCGCCCGTACCCCTGCGATTCGATCATCTGCGCGTCAAGAAGCCGGCGACGGTACACACCCGCATAGGAGGCGGTAACGCCAAGTCGATCGGCGATGTCTCCTGTGCTCGATGACCCTTCGTCTTGTGCCATCGCGATGAGATAGGTCCGGTCGATGGCGGATAGTTCTGCGAGTGCGGGCTCGTGGACCTGTGCCCCCATGCGCCGATGTGCGTCGGTGACTCCTTGCTCGACGTCCGTGATACTGATCTCTGTGACGTGAGGGCTGCATCTCCAGATCTGATAGCCGACAAGCTGAATGAGAAACGGGTAGCCGCCCGTGGCCTTGGCGGCCAGTGCGAGCGCCTGAGGATCGATCGTCCGACCAGACGATTCGGCCGTCTCTCGCATCGTCCGTTCGACCTCGCCATATCCGACCGCTCCGAGAACCTGACGTTCTGCGCGACGGAGAAATGTGAGGACGCTGTCATTGAGGAGGTCTGACACTTCGCTCGGCAGACCGGCTGCGGCGAATGC
>JAYUDQ010000355.1:0-12630 GCA_043739745.1 Acidimicrobiia bacterium
CTCGGCGCGCTCAGTGCGCTTCGATCGAGAGGGCGGCGTGTGCCCGAGGACGTGGCCGTCGTCAGCTTCGATGGCACCATTCTGGCGACCGGTGCGCAGACGCCGATCACGACCATCGTCCAGCCGGCCCGTGCGCTGGGCGCGGCGCTCGCGGTGATGGTCATGGCCCGACGTGACGGCGAGGACCCGGCACCGGTGATCCTGCCGACGACGCTCCTGCTCGGCCGCACCACCTGACCCTTGCCGGCCGTCACCTCTCGCCGTTCGCCGTTTCGTGTTCGCCGTTCGCCGTTTCGCGTCTGCCGTTGCCCTCTCGTTTTCGCGCCGCCCGGCGATCTTCCGTCACCAGTGCTCGCTTTCGCGCCGTTCGGCGAGAAAACGACCGGGAGCAGCCGGTCGATCAGACGACGATGCAGTGCCCGACCACTCCGGCCGCTGCGTGAGGGAGAGCAGGTAGACGAGCGCGGGAACGACCGTCATCGCGGCGATGGCGAAGACGACGACAAGCGACCAGAGCGTGGCCGGATTCCCGGCCGTGTCGGCGATCGTCGCGGTGTCCACGAGCATCCACGGGTACTGCGCCGTGCCCCAGCCGGCAACGACGGACGCCACCGCGATCACTGCGCCCACACGGGCCCGGGTCGGCCGGTTCTTCATCAACTCGTGCATCGCATACAGACCCCCGAGTGCGGACAGCGCGATCAACGGGAGGGCTTTCCCGGTGAGCCGGTCGAACAGGTGGGGTGCACCATTGCGCAGCGGGACGATCCCGATCAGCGCAGCAACGCCGGTGACGGCCCCCGACCAGAGCGCCCTAGCCCGGCACGCCCGCTGCAACTCCACGTCGCGCTCGCGCTCGGCCTCGGCCGTGAGAAATACGGCGGCGAGGAAGGACGTCGTGAGGACGGCAAGTACGCCGCCGACCAGCGATGCAGGGCCGGTCCACGAAGTCCACCGATCACCCTTCCCGTCAAGTGGCACTCGACCTGACACAACTGCTCCAGCGATGGTTCCGAGCACGAAGGGTGTGACGATCGAGGAGGATGCGAACACGGCACCGAACAACCTCGCCTGCGCCATCGTGGGCGCGAACTTCCGGAACGCGAACGCCGAACCGCGAAGGACGATTCCGAGGCCGGCCAGCATGAACGGGACGAACAGCGTCTCGCAGATCGCCGCGAACGCCGAGGGGAAACCCGTCCAGAGAAAGACGAGCACGAAGATCAGCCAGACGTGGTTGGCCTCCCACACCGGCCCGATGCTGTGGTCGATCAGCGACCGCAGCGGTGCGCCCCGCCGGGCATCGCCGGCGGTCAGGTCCCAGACGCCGGATCCGAAATCGGCCCCGGCGAACACCGCATACGCGAGCACGCCGACGAACATGATGGCGGCGACGACACCGGCGAGGGTCATGGCCGCTCGATCCGCACGGGTGAATAGGGCGTCGGCAGGTCGAGCGGCGCACCGTGCCGCCACCGCCGGGCCATCGACCGCAGGACGACGATCGAGCCGACCGCCATGGCCGAGTACACGACGACGAGCACCGCGAAGCTGACCCAAATGCCGTTGTTGTCGGCCACTGCGTCGGCCACCCGCATCACGCGGTAGGCGATCCACGGTTGGCGGCCGACCTCGGTCGTGATCCAACCGAGCTCGAGCGCGGCGACGGCAGCCGGCCCGGCCAGCACGCACAGCCAGAGGAAGCGACGCGACGCGAGCAGGTCACGACCCCTCCGCCGCGCAAGCCAGAACACTGCGCCGAAGAGCATCAGGCTCGTGCCGATGGCCACCATGCCCTGGAAAGACCAGTGCACCATGGTGGCTAGCTGGTCGTTGGGCCGGTCATCCGGCTTGATTTCGTCGAAGCCCGGGACGGTGCCGTTTGGATTGCTGCGAGCGATGAGCGAGCCGAGGACCGGGATGCGGATGGCATAGCGGATCTCGCCATCGATGAGTAGGCCGCCGATGGTGAGCGGGGCCCGTTTCTCCGTGGTGGTGGCCAGTTCGATGGCAGCCAGCTTGGACGGCTGTGCAGTAGCCAATCGGACACCGGCCAGATGGCCGACGAATGGCTGGACGAGCGCTCCCGCCGCCGCGAAGGCAAAAGCCACCGTGAAGCCCAGCCGGTGGTGGCTGTCGATGCGGCCCTTGAGCATCCCATACGCATAGACCGCGGCAACCAGGAAACCGACGACCATGAAGGTGCCGATCCACATGTGCAGGAACTGCAGCCAGACCGCCGAATTGAACATCGCGGCGAGCGGCTGCACATTCGTGACCGTGCCGTGCAAGATGGTGAAACCGCTCGGATGGTTCATCCATGCGTTCACGGCCAGGATGCAGAACGTCCCGACGACACCGGCGGCGGTGATGGGCACGAGCATGGCGCGGTGCAGCTTGGGCGGCATCCGACCCCAGCCGTAGAGGTAGATCCCGAGGAAGATCGCCTCGAGGAAGAACGCGATGCCTTCGAGTGCGAACGGCAGCCCGATCACATCGCCGAAACGGCGCATGAACTCCGGCCACAGCAGACCCATCTCAAAGCTGAGGATGGTTCCCGACACGGCACCGACGGCGAACAGCACAGCGGCCACCTTCGACCAGCGCTGGGCCAGTCCGAGTGCAACCTCGTCGTTGTCATGGATGCCACGGCCGTGGACGACCCAGATGAGGGCGGGGAAGGCAACGCCGAAGCAGGACAGGATGATGTGCGAGCCGAGCGAGACGGTCATCTGCCAGCGCGCTGCGAGGAGCGGATCCACACCGACCTCGCTGCTCAGCTCGTGGTCGTGCCCAACGCGATCGCCCGCAGCTCTTCGTAGCGGGGCAGGACGTGGGCGAATGTCTCCGGGTGGGTCACGATCCAGAACTCGTCGGCTCTGACCGCCCGCAGCACCTCGGTGGCAAGGTCAGCCGGGTCGGTGGCCAGTGCAGCGAGGCGGTCAAGGGCCTCGCGATTCTCGGACCGGGCCGCGACCTTCTTGGTTTCGTTGCGCAGTGCCTCAGGGCGGTTGCGCTGCGAGTTGTAGATGTTCGTCCGGACGAAGCCGGGGCACAGCACGCTCACCCCGACATTCGAGCCGGCGAGCTCGGTACGCAGCGTCTCGGAGATGCCGACGACCGCGTACTTGGCCGCGGTGTAGGGCGCATTGACGAACGGTCCGAGGCCCGCGATCGAGGCGGTGTTCACGACATGGCCTCCCTCCGCATTCGCGCGGATCACCGGTAGGAACGAGTGGAGTACGTGGATGACCCCCCAGAGGTCGACATCGATCACCCACTTCCAGTCGTTCAGCGTCAGCTCGGCGAAGGAGCCGCCGCCACCGACGCCGGCGTTGTTGAACAGGACGTGGCAGGTGCCGTGGTCGGCGACGACCCGGTCGGCGAGGGCCTGGACCGAAGCGGGGTCGGTGACGTCGGTCCGTATGCCGTGGACGCCAAGCTTGGTCGCCGTCGCGTCGAGCGCACCTTGCTCGATGTCCGCGATGACGACCGTCATGCCCGCGTCACGGCAGGCGACGGCGATGGCCTTGCCGATGCCGCTGGCCCCACCGGTGACGACTGCGACCTTGCCGTTCAGATCCTTCACACCGAGGACCCTATGCGGCCCGCTCCGGTCCTCCCGAATCAAGGGACACCGCGCCGGTGCTTGATGCATCAAGCCGGACTGATGCACTTTTTCTCGATGAGTGCTTCGCCGGCTGAGCTCACGGCACCCGCGTCGCTTTCGCTGGTCGGTCACCCACTGCGATGGCAGCTACTGGTCAACCTCGCCCGCGGCGACCACACGGTGCACGAGCTGACCGCCCTGGTCGAGCAGCCCCAGAACCTGCTCTCCTACCACCTCGGCAAGCTACGCAACGCTGGTCTGGTGTCGGCCCGGCGCAGCACGGCCGACGGACGCGATGCCTTCTACGCGGCCGACCTCACCCGTGTCGGCGGGCTGCTCGATGCCGCGGGGTCAGGCCCTTCATCCGGGTCTCTGCCGTGTTCGCCGATACGAGGAGACGGTGAGAAGCCCTCGCTCGGGCAGTGCGACGACCCCGGCGGTGCGGGCGCGACTGTTGTTCCTGTGTACGGGTAACAGCGCTCGCTCGCAGATGGCGGAGGCGCTGGCCGCGCCCTTGGGTCGGTCGAGGCCCACAGCGCGCAGTCACCCCAAGGCGCTGCACCCCAACGCCATGCGCGTGATGCGTGACCAGTACGGCCTGGATCTCGCCGCGCAGCGGTCGAAGCACGTGATTGTGTACGCCCGCGAGCGGTTCGATCGCGTGATCACCCTGTGCGACCGCATGCGTGAGGTGTGCCCCGAGTTCCCCGGGAAACCGGAGGCCGTCCACTGGTGCATCCCGGATCCAGCAGCCGGGCATGGAGCCGACGACAACGAGACGAGCTATCCCGCCTTTCGTCGCACGGCAGCCGAGCTCGAGACCCGCATCGTGTTCCTGCTCGCCACCCTCGCCACCCTCGCCAGCCCGACGACCCCGCCGGTCTGAGCACCGCCAACACCAGCGACCCGCAACCCTCCACGACGACAACAGGAGCAAAGATGACCGAACCGCACGAGATGGTGAGCGTCCGCTACATGGTGGACGACGTTGCCGCAGCGATCGACTGCTCTACGGGGCACCTCGGTTCGCAGTGCATACGAGCTTTGCCCCGGCCTTCGCGGACGTCACCCACGGCAACCTGCGCCTGCTGCTCAGCGGCCCCGCGAGCTCCGCCGGACGGCCCATGCCGGACGGCGCCACACCAGGCCCCGGCGGATGGAACCGCATCCACCTGATCGTCGCCGACATCACGATCGAGGTGGCCCGGCTCCGCGACGCGGGTGTGCGGTTCCGCAATGACATCGTCACCGGTCCCGGCGGCCGTCAGATCCTCCTCGAAGACCCCGCCGGCAACGTCGTCGAGATCGTTCAACCCGCCGACACCTGACGGCCGCTCGACCGGCGGGCCCGACCCGAAGGGCCTTCACCCCGGAACTGGCACTCCCGTCCCCGAAAGGATGTCGGCCCCGGCCATGTCCTCCGAACCAGGCCGCACATGCCAGGCCGGTCCTGCGAGCCACGATCCGAGACCGACGAGACCGACCATCAGAACCCCACAGCCGACGAACGTGGTCCCCCGGCCGAGGTGTTCGTAGGACCAGCCGGCCGACGTCGCTGCCAGCCCACCCATCAGCGTCTGCAGACCGCCGAGGAGCCCTTGCGCGGCGGCTTGGCGTTCCTGATGGACGACCGTGCCGACGGCAACTCCGGACCCGGTGATGGTGAATCCGTCGCTGAGCGAGTGGAACAGGCCGGCGGCGAGGAGCATCCACGCGGCCGGCAACAGGCCGTAGGCGGACATGAAGAGGGCGGCGACGACGAGCCCGAGCGAGGCCAGCCGGAACGGTCCGTAGCGCTGCGCCAGCTTGCCCCCGAGCGGCCCGAGGATGATGAGTGGCAGGGCGAAGATGGTGATGCCCACGTTCGCCATCCAGGTGGGTGCATCGAGGTCGTCCATCACCACTGCCCAGAGCGAATCGAAGGTTCCGATCATGAGGAACATGGCGAGGCCGATGACGATCGCGCCGGCGAGCGCTCGTTGCCGCAGCAGGTCGAGTGCGAACTTCTCGGTCGAGGGCGTCGTCTCCTCGGCAACACCGGTACGGCTGACGACCAAGAGCATGAACACGCTGACGACGGCGAGGACGAGGAACGGGGCCTTGATGCCGAACGGCCCGACGAGGATGGCGCTGAGCACGGGACCGGCGGCGAAACCGGCGACATCGGCCGACAGGATCCGACCCAGGTTGCGGCCGAGGTTCTGCGGATCGGAGATGATCACGACACGGCGGATCGCGGGCGACGCCATGCCCATGCCGATCCCCATGAGGACCCGACCGCCAAGCAGCACGGGCAACGTCGTTCCGTACGCCATGACCACCAGCCCGAGCGCGTCGATGACGAGGCCGGCGACCACGAGCCGTCGGGCGTGGCCGCGGTCGGCAAGGGGAGCAAGCGTGATCTGTGCGAGGAACGACGTGAAGAATCCGGCGGCGACGACGAGCCCGAGGCCCGATTCGGATATGCCGTACGAGTCGCGGAAGTCGTCGAGCACGGTGAACATCACGCCGTAGCCGATGGACAGCAGTCCGCCGGTGATCGTGAGCATGAGCACCAGGCGAGTCGAGTCGCGTGGCAACGGCGCCTGCGCGCCTCTGGGATTTTCCACCCGGAACTACTTCTTGAGATCCTGGCTGCGCAGCTCGGCGATGCGCTCGGAGAGGTACGAGAAGGCCGTGCGCCCTTCGGCCAGCACCACATCGTCGGCCGGGTGCAGGAACAGCGGCAGCGACAGCCGCGAACGGGTGGCGCTGTCGCCGGTGGGGTTCATCACCCGGTGCGTCGTCGACGGGTAGTAGCCACCGCTTGCCAGCTGCAGCATGTCACCGGCGTTGACCGCGATGCTGCCGAAATCGCATGGCACGTCGTGCCAGTTCCCGGCCACGTCCTTCACTTGCAGGCCGGGCTCGTTCGAGGCCGGCAGCACAGTGATGAGGTTGATGTCCTCGTGGGCTGCGGCCCGCACCGCACCTGGCGGCTCGTCGCCTCGCAGCGGCGGGTACCGCAACACCCGCAGCAGCGTCCGAGTGCTCCCGTCGAGCATGGTCGACAGCGGTTGTGTGAACTTCTCGGCGACGGCGGCCGGCGTGTTGTCCTCGACCCACCCCAGCAGGGTCTTGGCCACCGCTGCCGCCTGCTCGGCGTAGTCGAGTGCTGCATTCGAAACGGTGTCCGGGTACCGGCCCCATGGGTAGACGTGGAAGAACTCTTTGATGTCCTTCACCGAGTTGCCCTTGGCCGTCTCCGAGATGTCGGGGCCGAAGTAGCCGTTTTGGTTGTCGGCGTCGAACTCGTATGCGTACTTCGTGTCACCGTCGAAGAACACGAGCCACTCGTCGTAGATCTTCTGGACGAGCGACTGGGGGAGTGGATGGTTGACCACGACGCCGAAGCCGGTCTCGCGCAATGACCGGGTGAAGCGTTCGGGTGCATCGGGGGCGGTGTAATCGACGACGGCTACCTGCATGTGTGGAGTCTCGCGCCGGACCGTGTCGTTGCAGGACTTCGGAATCTGACTCGAAATTCAGGAACTTGCGGTTCGGCTGGATATGCGCCTGCCCACTGTGCAATCGTCCCGCCCATGCCTGCACACATGGGAGCCCAACGACCGCTCGGACTCGGCTACTGGCCACTGCCCCAGGACGACCCCGGAGTTGCGCTGCGCCAGGAGTCGATCCGCATCATCACGCCCGACCGAGCACTGGTGCGTGGGCTGCTCTGGCGTCCACCCGTGGGAACGCCGGAGAAGAAGACGGCGGTGATCTTGTCGCACCCGCGCGGCGACTTCTCGGTCCACTACGCGTGCCCGCTCCTGGCCGCCGCCGGCTACGCCACGTTCGGCTTCGGCACCCGCTATCAGAACAACGACACGGACTGCCTCCATGAGGCATGCGTGACGGATGTGAAGGCCGCGGCCGACGAGATGCGCCGACGGGGCTACGAGCAGGTGGTGCTCCTCGGCAACTCGGGTGGCGGTTCGCTGATGGCACTGGCGCAGAAGGAGACCGGCTGCGGCGACGGCTGGGTCGGTGTGGCCGCGCATCCCGGCGAGGGGGTGTTCATGGGCCACGTGATCGACCCGTCGGTCGCCGATGAGAACGATCCTTACTCGGTCGTGCCGGAGTTCGACATGTACAACCCCGACAACGGCTGGAAGCCGTGGCCGAACGTGTGCACCTACGACCGTGCCTGGCTGGCTCGCTATCGCGAAGCCCAGATCGCCCGGATCGCCCGGATCGACGCCATCGCCAAGACCAACCTGGCCGACGCCGAGTTGGCCCGCACCGCCGTTGGCTCGTTCGACCGCGACACGCAGCTTCGCCTGTGGCGCGATGCCCGCCAGCGCGCGGTCCACATGAAGTACCTCGTGATCTACCGGACGCTCGCCGATCCGGTGTACCTCGATCCGACGATCGAGCCCGACGAGCGCCCGCCCGGTTCGCTGTTCGCGTTCCCCGATCCGTTCGACGCCAACTATGGCCGTGGAGGTTTGTCGCGCACGATGACTTCACGCGGCTGGTTGTCGACATGGTCGGCGTTGTCTTCGCACGCCAAGCTGGCCGACACGATGCCGCACGTGAAGGTGCCGACCATGATCGTGCATCCGACCGCGGACACCGAGATCCGCATCCGCGAGGCGCTCGAGATCCGCGACAACGCCGGCGCTGACGACGTGACCTACCTGGAGATGAAGGGTGCTCTCCACTATCTCGAGGGCAGCAGGCCAGAAGCGTTGGACGCCATCATCGCCTGGCTGGACAAGCGCTACAGCTGAGCGGCCGTCGCGCTTCTGCTGGCTGATCAGCCCTTGACGGAGCCCGCCAACAGCCCTCGCACGAAGAACCGCTGGAGGGAGAAGAACACGATCAGCGGAACGATCATCGAGATGAACGCGGCAGACGTCAGGAGATGCCAGTCCTGACCGCGGTTGCCCGACACCTGGACGAGCTTGGCCGTGATCGGGCCGTTCTTGTCGCCGCCGAACACCTTGCCCACGAAGAAGTCGTTCCAGATGAACAGGAACTGGAAGATCGACAGCGATGCCAGAGCCGGCATCGACAACGGCAGGATCACGCGGCTGAAGACGGTCAGGTGACCGGCGCCGTCGATCTTGCTCGCTTCGATCAGGTCGCTGGGAATGGCGGAGATGAAGTTCTTCAGCATGAAGACACAGAACGGCATGCCGAAGATCGCATGCGCGATCCACACCACGACCACCGAGTTGCTGAGGTGCAGTGAAGGTAGGATCGGGATCGACCCGATGTGGGCACCCTTGAGGAACAGGCGCAGCACCGGGACGATCGCCATCTGCAAAGGAACCACGAGCAGGGCAACCACCGCAGTGAAGAGCCAGTCTCGGCCTTTGAAGTTCATCCACGAGAACGCATACGCGGCAAGCGACGCGATGCACACTGAGATGATCGTCGCAGGGACGGAGATCTTGACTGAATTGAGGAAGTACGTGCCCAAGCTGATGCCCGATTTGGAACCGAGCACCGATGAATAGTTGTCGAGCGTGAACTTCGGATGGCTGAAAGCCGTCCACCATCCTGAGTTCTTGATCTGACGCTCGGGTCGAAGCGATGTGACGAGGAGTCCGAACGTTGGAACGGTCCAGAAGATGGCGATGACCCAGACGAGCGCTTTGCCGCGGGTGGTGCCGAGCGTCGTGGCCAACTTCTTGCCGACGGGCTCGGGACGCACTGCGACGGTCGGGGTCGTGATGGCGGTCATACCCCGATCTCCTGTGCGCGCTTCTGGCCTCGTTGATTGAGGATGACGACGGGAATGACCAGGATGAAGAGTAGGACGGCCAGGGCCGAGCCGAGCGAGTCGCGGTTCTGCACGAAGAACGTCGTGTAGGCCTCGTTGGCAATGGTGCTCGTGCCGAAGTTACCGCCGGTCGTGGCCTGCACGATGTCGAAGGCCTTGAGCGAGGCGATCGTGCCGGTGGTGATCACTGTCAGCACTGCCGGGCGGATGTACGGCAGCGTGATCCGGTAGAAGACCTGTCGGTCGGTGGCCCCGTCGACCTTGGCCGCCTCTTCGAGGGCCTCGGGCACGCCTTTGATCGCAGCCGAAAGGATGATGGTTGCGAACCCGGTCTGCACCCACACGAGGATGATGACCAGGAGGATCGTGTTCATGTAGGCCCCGTGCTCAAGCAGCCAGAGGCGCTGCCCATCACCTCCGAGGCTGTCCGGCAGGCCGGGGATGAGCTTCGTCACGGCGTTCAGCAGCCCGTAGTTGAACGGCGGTCCGTCGTACACGAATTTCCAGATGATGCCGGCGCCCGCGAGCGAGAGCGTGAGCGGGATGAAGATGAGCGATTTGACGATCCGCTCGCCCTTGATGCCATCGGCGAAGCGAGCGATGATCAGCCCGAACATGGTGCTCAGTGTTCCGCCGACCAGTACCCACACGACCGAGTTGATCACGGACGTTCGCTCGTTCTTGTCCGTGAAGATGTACTTGTAGTTCGCCAGGCCGTTGAACGGCAGTCCCTTCCCGTCGGAATGCATGCTGATCCAGATCGAGCGCACCGCGGGAATGGCGAGGCCGAGGACGAGCAGGATGAGCGCCGGGCCGAGGAAGACCCCGATCTGTCCGCCCTCACGCCATCGCTTCGGCAGGAGATTGGTCCCCGAATACAGGATCAGTAAGGCGACGAAGAACGCGCCAAGCCCCAGCACGACCGTGAGAAATGCACGAACAATTTCACCCATTGAACCAGCCCCCTTGATGCGCTCGCTGACTGCTGACCGTCATGCTGCTGCCCATTCCTACTACGAGAGAGGGCCACGAAGCCGTGGCCCTCTCTCCTGTTACAGGTGCTAGTAATCGACCGTTGGTCGACCGGGATCGATCAGCTGGCGGGCCAGGACTTCTCGATGTTGTTCAGCATGTCGTCCGTGCTCTCGCCGACGATCCACGCAGTGGCTTCCTTCCAGAAAGAACCTGCGCCGACAGCGCTCGGCATCAGGTCGGAGCCGTCGAAGCGGAAGACGGCGGCGCTCTTGCCGATGTCCGCGAACTTCTGGTCGAACTTGTCCTGGAGTTGCGTGGTGTCGTAGTCCTTGCGGGGCGAGAAGGTGCCTGACGACTTCGCGCGTGCGTTGGCGTACTCGACCGACGAGACGAAGCGGATCGTGTCCATCGTCTCCGGCTTGTCGTTCGTGGCGGCGTTGATGTCGCCCCCACCGAGCATCACTTTCGGGTCGCCGGCCTTGGCGACCGGCAGGTAGAAGGCGCTGATCGCGCCGTCATCGCCGAACGTCGTGCCTGCGGCCCAGAACGTCTTGTAGAAGTTCGCCTGGCGGTGCATGAAGCACTTGCCGTCAGCGATGGCGAGGCCGCCGTCCTGGAAGCGGGTGGTGGCGATGGCCTTGACGTTCCCGACGTACTTCGGGTTCTTGAGGATGGCGCCGACCGCGTCAACCGCAGCCTTGACCTTCGGGTCATTGAACGGGATCGTGTGGTTGACCCACTGGTCGTAGACCTCGGGGCCGTTGAGGCGAAGCATCATGTCTTCGACCCAGTCGGTGATGACCCAGCCGGTGGCTGCACCGGACTCGATGCCGGCACACCACGGGGTGCCGCCGTCGGCGACGATCTTGTCCGACAGCGCAATCAATTCCGTGAGGGTGGTCGGGACGGTGTAGCCCTTGTCGGCGAAGGCCTTCGGGCTGTACCAGACGAACGACTTGAAGTTCTGGGCGAACGCCGAGCCGTAGAGCTTGCCGTCGACCGTGCCGTAGCCGGTCCAGCCAGCAAGGAAGTTGGCGTCGAGATCGGTCTTGATGTCGGCGGGCAGCTCGACGAGCTTGCCGGCCCGGGCCTGCACGCCCAGAAGACCGGGCTGCGGGAAGTCGATGACGTCGGGCGCATTGCCGGCATCGAGGCGGACTTTGACGTCAGCTTCGAATGTCTTGGAGCCTTCCCATACGACGTCGACTCCGGTGCACTTCTCAAAGGGGAGGACGGCGGCATCGATAGCCGCAATCTCCTTCACGTCGTCGTTGGGGGAGAAGATCGAGACCTTCTTGCCCTTGTACTGGTCCTCGCACTTGATCTTGCCGCCAGCCGTGCCGGGATCGCCAACGGCCGCAGCAACAGCGGCTGCGGTGGTGTCCGCCGCGGCAGCCGCGGTGGTGTCTGTAGCGGCAGCCGCGGTGGTGTCCGCCGCCGCAGCTGCGGTCGTCTCGGCGGTCGCGGCCGCCGTTGTCTCGGCCACCGGAGCGGCCGTGGTGTCGCTGGATTTGTCTTTGCTGCATGCTCCGGCGACAAGCGACAGCGCGACGAGCGCGCCGATTGCCAGGGTCTTACTTCTTTGCATTCTCTCCCCTTAAAGGTCAGGTGCCGTAGGTCACAGGCCCCCGGCGGAAAGGGAGGATAGGTCATTCGGACCGCTCGCGCATGAAACCGCTTACGGTTGTTCAGCCCGCGGGAACCGGTCAGGTGTGCCAGCACTGGGAACGCTCCCATCTTCACGTCGATGTTCGGCGGGTCATGCGCCCGACCCGCTGCCGCCGGGGACGACATGCGGCCACGGCACTAGCGTCCCCTGGGCATGCAGGACCCTCGATCCGCCTCCCTCGCCGACTATGCCCGCCGAGCCTTCGAGGCCCGGGTCCGGGTCTGGGCGCCGCGCCTGGCGGGGCCGCTTCACGCCCTCTACGGACCCGACGCCGCGGCACCGCTGACAGAGCGGCTCCTGCAGGCGGTCCGGCTCGCCGTCGCGTCACGCAGGCCTTCACTCCTCGCCCTGGATGCCGATCGACAGACCGACCGTGGCTGGTTCCAGGACACTCACCAGATCGGGTACGTCGCCTACGCCGAGCTGTTCGGTCCGACGCTGCACGACGTCGGTCAACGTGTCGACTACCTCGCGGAGCTCGGCGTCACCTACTTCCACCTCATGAAGGTCCTGGCCGCCCGACCGGAGCCGAACGACGGTGGCTTCGCGGTTGCCGACTACCGGGCCATCGAGCCGGCATTGGGCTCGATGGCAGACCTCGAA
>JAYUDQ010000356.1:0-1905 GCA_043739745.1 Acidimicrobiia bacterium
CCGGTCGCCGAGTGTGTCGAGCGCAGCCCGGAACGCCCCACCGGCAGAGACCTCGGGCAGTTGGTGATGATCGCCGACGAGCACCAGCCTCGCCCCGACCCGGGTGACCTGATCGACGATCGCAGCAAGGTCACGGACCCCTGCCATTCCCGCCTCGTCAACAACAACGACGGTCGAAGCGTCGATCTCTCGCCGCTCCACGAGGTGACGGGCGATCGTCGTCGACACGATCCCGGAACCGTGTTCGAGTTCACGTGCCGCCCGCGCCGATGGCGCGAGACCGACCACATCCCAGCCCGCCTGTTGGTAGATCGCGCGCAAGGTCCCGAGGGTATGGGTCTTACCGGTGCCTGCGCGTCCGACCATCACCGCAACGTGGTCGCCGGCGGTGGCGAGTACCCGGATCGCGGTGGCCTGATCGTCTCCGAGCGTCGACGCGGTGATGGCCGCCTCAATCACCGCAGGGTCGAGAAAGCCGATCCCGGCACGGGTGCCGTTGGCGAGTTGCTCGAGGAGGCGCTGCTCGATCGTGAGCAACGTCCGTGACGTGTACCGGACCTCGCGGTCATCGGGGATAGTGCGGCCGGGGGCGTTGATCGGGCGGCGTTCATCCCAGTGGTCGCCGACCTGGACGACGGCGGGGGAGGCCAGAACCCGGCGCACGGTCCTGTCGACATCGTTGATTCGGTTCCCGGTCGGCAGGATCGCGGCGACGGCTTGGGCGAGATCGAAGCGGGTGAACGTCCCCGACTTCTCGGTGACCCGGGTAGTCAGCAGCCACTCGACCCACGCCTCGAAATCGACCACCCGCACAACCTCACACCCGTCACCCGCGAAGGCCTCTTGGGGGATGATCCACCGGTCACCACCCGTACGACTACCCGGATCGGGCACGGTGGCGAGGAGCTGGTCCAGCTGGGCAGGTCCCCAGCCAAGCGCGGTGGCCCGGTCGCGCCAGGCGGCTTCCAAGACGGCGAAGTCGTCCAGGAGGTGTTTGCTGGTCCGCGTTTCCAACAAGGCCGTGTTCTTTGCTGCTGTTCCGTCCACTCCGTGGGCTTGCATCCACTCGGCGATCTGCTCGGTCCGTTGGGAGAACTCGCGCAGCACCCGTGTCGGGACACCGGCGATCTCGGCGGCGTCATTGTGGACCGGTCCCCACTCGACACCGAGATGGTGAGTGAGTTCGGTGCGCATCACCGTTTGGAACAGCACACCGGCCGCGCGTTGGGCCCGATACAGGGCGGTCCCATCGAGCGCGGACCAGCGGCCGTCGATCCCGCGGGCCATGTTCGCGACCAGAACATGCCAATGCAGATGCGGGTCACCCGCCCGCGACGTACGATGCGCGAACCGGGCGGCGACGAACCCGTCAGCGATCATCCGCCGTGTCCCGAACCCCGCCGGATCATCGATCATCCTGCGGTTGTTCGTCCCTCGCCGCACGAAACACGCCTCACGCTCCAACCACCCGAACGCCTCCGCAACTGCGACCTCACAGGCTTCAACGACGGCGGCCTGGACCACTGGATCACCAAGCGCATAGACAACCGACACCGACTTCGGAACGGCGAATGTGAGATCGAACCCTGGCACCCGACGCGGATGGCCCCGCAACGGTGTCCCGTTCGGTGTGAACCCCGTGTCATGTGCCAGTCCGGCCAACACGGCGCGCAGATCGGCGCCGTCGACCGAACCGCACAACCCGAGCAACGGCGCGGCGCCGCCGGCCCATTGGCCGGCCGGTTCGTGGGTGCCGGTGTAATACTCGTCGAGGCCGGAGGCGACCTGGGCGAGGTAGTACGACTCGACCCCGACACGAAGCTTCCACAACGACATCATCACTAGCACATGCCTGCGAAAACCCGATTTCGTGACGGGTACGGGCACCATTGGTGCACGTGTCCG
>JAYUDQ010000357.1:0-1902 GCA_043739745.1 Acidimicrobiia bacterium
GCGAGGTCGACGAGTCCGGTGATGGTCTGCTCGAGCCTCGCCACGCCCTCCACCCAGAGGCCCGCGCGTTCATGCGCGAGTGACCCTTGCGTGATCCGCCAACCACCGTTGAGTTCGCCGACGAGGTTCTCCGCCGGCACCTCGACGTCGGTGAAGAAGACCTCGGCGAAATCCGCGTTGCCGTTGATGTGCGTCAGGGGCCGGATGTCGATGCCGGGGGAGTCCATGTCCACGATGAGCAGCGAGATGCCCTTGTGTTTCGGCGCGACCGGGTCGGTGCGCACGTAGAGGCAACACTTCTCGGCGATCATCGCGTAGGAGGTCCAGACCTTCTGACCGTTGACAATGAAGCGGTCACCGTCGAGGACGGCTCGCGTCTGCAGGTTCGCGAGATCCGAGCCCGCATTCGGTTCGCTCATGCCGATGCACCAGATGGTGTCGCCACGAATCGCCGCCGGCACCAAAGTCTGCTGCGCCGGGGTCCCGAAATCCAACAAGCTCGGCGCCACGATCGCGTACCCGGGGAAGTGCAGTGAACGCGGGATGCCGCGCGCGGACATTTCCTCGAGGTACACGAGCGTCTGCACCGGAGAAGCGTTGCGCCCGCCGCGCTCCGGCGGGTACCCGGGAACCATCCAGCCGTGGTCGAACAGCGTCGCCTGCCACGTACGCGCCCACAGTGGAACTATCGACGACCACGATTGCTTCGCTCGATGGGCCGTTGAGTCGGACGCGGGTTCGCCTGCCCGCTCGCTCCGATCAACCATCGCCCAATCGCGTGCGTTCCTCGCCTCCGGTGGCGCGTATTCGTCGAGGAACGCGACGAGTTCGGCCTGGAACCCTTCGACCTCGGGTCCCCAGTCGAGATGCATGGTGGTGAGCTCAGCCCCCGAGGGGTGGCATGAACGGCGGCACGTCGGTCGAGCGGCCGCCGATGAGGGCGTCCCGTGCGGCGGTGAGCGAGTCCAGTGACCACACGTCGGTTGCGGCGACCTCGGTCGCAGGCCTCCAGCCCTGGAGCAGCTGCGCCTTCCCGCCGCCGACGGCGAAGACCTGTCCGTTGATGCCGGCGGACTCGGGCGAGGCGAGCCAGATCGCCATCGCCGCCGCGTTCTCCGGGGCGAACCGATCGAAGTCGCCCTCCTTGGCGTCGAGCATCCCACCGGCAACGGTCTCGGTGAGCCGGGTCCGAGCGACCGGGGCAACGGCGTTGACGCGCACGCCGATCCGCTCGAGCTCGCGTGCCATCACGATCGTCATCGACGCGATGCCCGCTTTGGCGGCCGCGTAGTTCACCTGGCCGGCATTGCCGTAGAGGCCGGATTCGCTGGCGGTGTTCACGATTGCACCGCCGATGGGGTTACCGGTCTCCTTGCTGGTCTGGCGCCAGTAGGCCGCGGCGAATCGGCTGGTGGTGAAGTGGCCCTTGAGGTGCACGTTGATGACGGCGTCCCATTCCGCCTCGTCCATGTTGAAGCTCATCTTGTCGCGCAGGATCCCGGCGTTGTTGATGAGGACATCGAGGCCGCCGAACGTGTCGACCGCCTGCGCGACAAGCGCCTGTCCACCACTCCAGGTCGCGATGTCGTCGTAGTTCGCGGCTGCCCGTCCGCCGCCGCTCGTGATCTCGTCGACCACGTGCTGGGCCGGCCGCTGGTCCGCGCCCTCGCCGGTGGTCTCACCGCCGAGATCGTTGACGACGACGGCCGCGCCTTCGGTGGCGAGGAGCAGCGCCTCGGACCGGCCAATGCCGCGTCCCGCCCCCGTGACGATCGCTACCTTGCCGTCGAACCGACCCATGACCACACCCCTCCTGTACCTGACGTGAGCGTCAGACACTAGAGCGCACTGTCTCCCCGCTCTTGTTCGCTGCGCTCACGGGCCGCTCGGGCCACGGCCGCG
>JAYUDQ010000358.1:0-1899 GCA_043739745.1 Acidimicrobiia bacterium
AGTTCTCGCCGAAGCCGGTAGGGCCGAACGAGGGCCACTTCGAGGCGACGTTTCTCGTCTGTGCTGCCGTCTACGTCGAGGAAGCTGACAAGCGGAACAGTGAGATCGACGCCCCGGTTGCGCAAGGCCGGTGAGGTGTTCGGGTCCGTCGCCGCACGCAATGCACCGGCGAAGGCCGCGCCAGCCGACGCGTCGCCGATCAGATCCGCAGCCATGGCCCCGATCCCGAGCGCCTCGACGTCACCAGCACCGATTCGCAGGAGGTCGCGCACCTGCCGGAGCGCCTCGTCCGGCCGACCGCCCTGCAGGAGGGCCTGGGCCAGCTGCAACCGGATCGAGCGGCGACCCGGGTCTGCGGCGAGCGCGGCCTCGAGCGCAGCGAGCGTGGAGTCGTCGATCACTGGTCCACCGTAACAACCGCGCTGCGTGAGTGATAGTCCATTCGTGAATGAAGGGCCGTTCGGCCCAGCACCGACGACGCCTCGGCGATCACCGCACGAGCGGAGGCGGGCCGGAGCGTCCGACCGGACTTTCGCGAACGGCGAGCGACAATCCACGGACCTCCTTCGGCGTCAGCTCCCGCCAGGCCCCGGGCTTGAGGTTGCGGTCGGCGAGGCGGTCGATCCGGGTACGAGCCAGGCGCACAACCGGGTGGCCGACGGCTTCGAGCATGCGCCGCACCTGACGGTTCCGTCCCTCGTGGATGGTGATGCGGACCAGGCCCGGAGCCACCAGTACGGCCTTCGCTGGAGCGGTCATGCCATCGTCGAGGTCGATCCCATCGCGCAACATTCGTAGAGCCTTGGGTGACGGCGAGCCCGAAACCTCAGCCAAGTACTCCTTCTCCACGCCGAACGATGGATGGGTCAGCCGGTGGGTCAGCTCACCGTCGTTGGTGAGCAGTAGCAGACCTTCGGTATCGGCATCGAGACGACCCACCGGGTACACGCGGGGATCATTCGGGACCAGTTGCACCACCGTCGGCCGGCCCTGCGGGTCGTCCGCCGTCGTGACCACCCCACGTGGTTTGTTGAGCAGGTAGTAGACGAGGCCGGCCCGGGTGCCGACCGGCGCGCCATCGACGGTGATGGCGTCGCGCTCGGCGTCGACTCGTCGGCCCAGTTCGGCGATCTCGCCGTTCACCCGCACCCGCCGGTGCTCGATCAAGTCCTCGCAGACCCGACGACTGCCCAGTCCCGACCGGGAAAGCACCTTCTGCAGCCGCTCGCCGACCGCTTCCTCGTCGTCCGGCAGGAAGTCGAACATCGCCGCGAGCGAAAGACGTTCCGGACGCGGTGCAGCGGGCATCGGTGGCCCTGACGACGGCGGGATCGGGCGTTTCACCCGCCCTCACCTCCGCTTGCGTCGACGGCCTGGTTCGTCGCCGCTCGCACGGCCCGTCCGGTCTCGTCGTCGATGCGCAGGCTGGCCTCGAGAATCTCCATCACCTCGGAGCCCGGCACGAGGTCGCCGAGCGGAGGTAGCTCGTGCAACCCGTCCAGACCGAGGTTCTGCAGGAACAACGGGGTGGTGCCGAACAGCGTGGCCTGGCCGGGGCCGGGGTCGATGGCAATCTCGGCCACATAGCCCCGCTGGACCAGCGTTCGCATCGTGGCGTCCGCGTTCACCCCGCGGATCTGCGCGACCTGCGCGCGGGAGATCGGCTGCTTGTAGGCGACGATGGCGAGCGTCTCGAGAGCGGCAACCGAGAGGCGGGCGGCCTGCCCGTCGAGTACGAACCGCTCGACATGGCCGGCCAGGTCGGGATGACTCTGGAAACGGTAGCCGCCGGCCACCCGGACGAGCACGAATCCGCGCCGCTCATCGACGTAGTCCTGCGCCATCGCGTCGCACAGATCGGTCACATCGTCGGTGGCCATCTCCAGCAGCTCACCGAGC
>JAYUDQ010000359.1:0-1893 GCA_043739745.1 Acidimicrobiia bacterium
ACCTCCTCGACCGCCTCGGGCGGCGTGCTCTCCATCACGGCCAAGCGATGGGCGATGTCACGCTGGCGGTCCTCGTCGAGCCCGCTGATCACGAGCGCGGCGAATTCCGGGCGCATGTGCGCGACGACCAGCGCGATGATCTGCGGGTGCTCCGCCGAAAGGAAGCCGAGCACCTGGAGGGGATCGGCCCGGCGCAGGAACTGGAACGGCGCACTCACCGGTGCGGACGACGAGCTCAGGATCGCGTTCGCGCGCTCTTTGCCGACGCTTGCCTCCAGCAGGGAACGGGCCTTGCCGAACCCGCCCGATGTGGCCTTGACCGTGGCCGCCATACGCTCGTTGAACTCGTCCACGGTGGTGAGGACCGCCTGGTCCTCGACGCTCGTCAGCCGGGCGATCTCGAATGAGATCTCCGACAGCTCGTTGTCACTCATCTGCCGCATGACCTGTGCCGACTGCTCGCGGTTCATCTGTAGCAGCACGAGCGCCGCCTTCTGCGCCCCCGTCAGGGTCCCGGTGGCCATCAGGCGCGCCTGTCCCCGAGCCAGTCACGGAGGGTCTCGGCGACCTCATCCGGTTGGCCGGCGATCATCGACATCAGATCGCTGTCCTGTTGCTCGGCTCCGAAGCGTTGACTCTGCCCAGCGCCGGGAAGCAGCGTACCGGCTGCCGCGTCGAGCGCAGCGGGCCGGCGGCGTTCGAGTGCCGCAGGATCGCCGACCAGCCCGTCCACGGCCATCGGGAGGCGCCGAACGGTCGACTTCTTGGCACCGCGGTAGCCGAGCAGAACGGTGATGAGGGCAAGGAGGGCAAGTGCGCCGCCACGGATCATCTCGAACATCTGCGTCTTGGCTGCGACTGTCTCCACCCGGGAGAGCTCGGCCGTAGCGAGCCTTGCGTTCGTCCGGTCGAACGGCAGTGTGCCGATCTGCAAGGTGTCGCCCCGCTTGGTGTCCAAGCCGGCGGCGGCCGCAACAAGTGAACGCAGCGCGGCGACCTTGACCTTGGAGCGCTGGTCGACGAGCACGGCGATCGACAAACGGGTTACGGACCCGGGAGCATTGTCCAGCTTCTCGGTTACCTTGCCCACTGCGTAGTCGCGTTGCGCGTCGCTCTTCTTGTAGTCATTGCCGGCTCCAGCGATAGTGGTCGGCGTCACCGTGCCGACCACGTTCGGCGCAGCCGATGCCGCGGCCGGCCCGATGAAGGCTTCGCTGGAGAGCCGCTCGCTGGTGGCGACCGGTTTGCCGTTGTTGTCGTTGAACGACTCGGTGACGACGGATCGGGTGTCGTAGTTGAGGTCGGCCCGCACCCGCACGGACGCATGGCCGACGCCGGTGACCTGTTCGACCATGTCGAGGATCGACGCCGACATGCCGTCCTCGTACGACCTGGTCTGGTCGGCCCGCGCGTCCCCGGAATCGATGCCGTTCTGTCCCGGGCTCGACAGCACCCGTCCGGACGAATCGGCCACGGTGACGTCGTCGGGCGAGAGGCCTTCGACGCTCGATGCGACGAGATGCACCACGGCGCGGACCTGGCCCGACGTGAGGCGGTTGCCGCTGCGGCTCACGAGCAGCACAGAGGCGGTGGGTTTGCGGGCGTCGTCGGTGAAGAGGTCCTCTTTGGGCACGACCACGTGGACGCTCGCGGCGTCGACACCGTTGATCGAGCGGACCGTCTTCGCCAACTCGCCCTCAAGGGCTCGCTGGTAGTCCAGGCGCTGGCGGAATTCGGAAGCCGTGATGCCCTGCTTGTCCAGCAGCGAGTAGCCGGGATTGCCGTCGGCCGGCAGATTCTTCGCGCTCAGGTCCATGCGGGTCTGGTAGACGGCGGCCTTCGGCACTTCGATCGCCGCGCCGCCCGCGGCGAGACGGTACGAGATGCCCTGCG
>JAYUDQ010000360.1:0-29920 GCA_043739745.1 Acidimicrobiia bacterium
GTTGGTGAAGCATGGCCGTGGGTGCGACTCTTGGCAGTGTTCGCCGTCGTGTTCACCGCCGTCGGCGTGCTGACATTCGGAACCCTCCTGGAAGACTCCTGATCGATGGGCACCCGCAGGAAAGGTACGCACGCATGAGATCGATGAACGAGCGGGTTGTCACCCGGATCCTGGCCGTGGTGGGCACGATCATGATCGGCATCGTCATTGTGCTTGGCCTGTTCGTCACCGGCCCGGACATCCGTCAGGGCGAAGTGGTCCGCATTCTCTACCTCCATCCGGCCATCGCCTGGGTCGCCTATGTCGCCTTCGGCATCACGACGCTGGCCAGCGTGCTGTGGATGTGGCCGAAGACGCGGTCCCTGTTCTGGGACCAGCTGGCGGGTGCGTCCGCCGAGATCGGCGTCGTGTTCACCGCGCTGACCCTCGTGCTCGGCGCCATCTGGGGCCGGACCACCTGGGGTGTGTGGTGGACATGGGATGCCCGCACGACCAGCACTGCGCTGCTGCTGTTCATGTACCTCGGCGTACTCGCCCTCCGGCGCGTTCCTGCCGCGCAGGAGGCCCGAGGCCGACGCTCGGCCGTCGCTTCGCTCATCGCCTTCCTCGATGTGCCGGTCGTGCACTTCTCGGTCGACTGGTGGCGCACCCTTCATCAGCCTGCGTCGGTGCTGAAAGCCGACCTGCTGAAGCCCGAGGTCCACGGGCTGCAGCTGTTCACCATGCTGTTCTCATTCTTGGCGTTTACGGTGATCTACGCATGGCTCCTCATCGTCCGGTACCGGATCGCACGTTGGGAGGACCAGCTGATCGACGGCGGCGTCGACGCAGCCATCGCCGAGCGCCGGGCCGAGAGCCGCAGCAATCCGCAGGTCAGTTCGACGACTGCGTCCGCCGCGGCGCAGGGACTCGCATGAGCACCGATCCGGGCACCGAACCGGGCCGCGAACTGAGCACCGAACTGAGCACCAAACCGTGAGCTACGTCGTCGCCGCCTACATCGCCGCCATCGGCGGCATCACGCTCTATGCCGGACGCCTGGTCGTCCGCTCCCGTCAGATCGCAACCGCCCTGATGCAGCAGTCGCACGAGGAACCCGAGACGCGATGAGCCGTTCCCGCACGTTCGGCGCGATCGGCCTCATCGTGATCGCCATGGGCTTCCTCCTCGTCAAAGGGCTGGGCAGCGCCACCCTCTACTTCCGCGAAGCCGACGAGGCCGTTGCGCAGATGGACAGCCTCGGCACGAAGCGGTTCCGCGTCGAGGGCATCGTCGTCGAGGGCACGGTGGCGGAGAAGGACGGCGCGGTCACCTTCGAGATCGAGCAGAACGCACAGCGGATCGCCATCACGCATCGAGGCGATCCGCCTGAGCTGTTCCAACCGAACATCCCGGTCGTCCTCGAAGGCCGATTCGACGCTGCCTCCACGAAGGCGACACCGCGCTTCGACAGCGACCGCATCATGATCAAGCACACCAACCAGTACCAGCAGAAGAACCCGACGCGGGTCACGAAGTACGTCGGCAAGACGGGCAAAGACGCATGAGCCGATTCAGGCCGCGGAGCCGATGAGGGCCGCGCTTGGTGGGATTGGTGTCGTCGCCGCGTTCGCCGCCGCATTACTAGGCGCGCTCACGATGGGAGTCGGCCTGGTCCGGAAACGTCCGGTGCTCGTCGCCTCCGGCTACCGGTACGTCCCGATCGTCGCGATCGGTGCGGTGATGTCCGTCGGAGCGATGCAGTGGGCCCTCGTCACCCACGACTTCTCCCTGAAGTACGTCGCCGAGCACATGGACCGCCAGACCCCCCTGCTCTACACGATCGCCGGGATGTGGGGCGCCCTCGAAGGCTCGATCCTGCTGTGGGGCATCATCCTCGTCGGCTACCTCGTACTCGTCGTCCGCCACTTCCGCGACCGCCGCCACGACCCACTCGTGGCCTGGGCCACCCTCGTGATCCTGGCCGTCTGCGCGTTCTTCTTCGCCATGATGATCGGCCCCGCGAACCCGTTCCGCACCCTCGCCACCACACCTCTCGACGGCGCCGGCCCGAACCCGCTACTGCAGAACCATCCGCTGATGGCGATCCATCCACCCATCCTCTACCTCGGCTACGTCGGCTTCACCGTGCCGTTCGCATTCGCCATCGCCGCGCTCGTCACCGGCCGTGTCGGCGAGGGCTGGCTGCTAGAGACACGACGCTGGACACTCATCGCCTGGGGATGCCTCACGCTCGGCATCGTGCTCGGCTCGTGGTGGAGCTACGAAGTCCTCGGCTGGGGCGGCTTCTGGGGCTGGGACGCAGTCGAGAACGCATCGCTGCTGCCCTGGCTCACCGGCACCGCATACCTCCACTCGGTACTCGTACAAGAACGCCGCGGCATGCTGCGGGTATGGAACCTGTCGCTGCTGTGCGCCACGTTCTCGCTCACGATCCTCGGCACGTTCCTCACCCGGTCCGGTGTCATCCAATCCGTCCACGCCTTCTCCGACTCGAACATCGGTCCCTGGATCCTCACGTTCTTCGCCGTCATCGTGCTGCTATCCCTCGGGCTCATCGGCTGGCGCGGCGACAAGCTCCGATCCGTCGGCACCATCGACGCACCACTCTCCCGTGAAGGTGCATTCCTGGCCAACAACGTGATCTTCGCCGCGTTCGCGTTCATGGTCCTGCTCGGCACCGTCTACCCCCTCCTCGTCGAGGCCGTCAACAACGACCGCCTCTCGATCGGCGCGCCGTACTTCGACACCATGACCACACCCATCGGACTCGTGCTGCTGTTCCTCATGGCCCTCGCACCCGTACTGCCCTGGCGCAAAGCATCAGGCGAACTGCTCCGCACCCGCCTCCAGACCCCGCTCGCGTTCGCGACGATCGTGCTCGTGGCATGTGTCGTCGGCGGCATCCGCGGCGCCGAGGCACTGTTCGTGTTCTTCCTCGGCGCGTTCGCCGCAGGCGCCGCGTTCCGACAACTCGCCCTCGCCATGCGCGCCGCACGAACACGCAAACAATCACCGCTCCGAGCCCTCGTCGGACGAGCCAACGGCGGCATGATCGTGCACCTCGGCGTGATCATGATCGCCATCGCCATCGCCGCCAGCCGCACCTACGGATCAAGCGGCGAAGTCACCCTCAAAGCCGGCGAGAAAAGCCTCTTCAAAGGCCACACCATCGAACTCGTCGCCATCCGCAAGACCTACATCGGCACCGGCGACCAACGCCGCGTCAAACAGATACTCGCCGACGTACGAGTCGACAACGGCCGCATCGACACACCCGCCCTCACCAGCTACTCCACATCAGGCATGACCGTCGGCACCCCATCGGTCCACACCGGCCTCCTCCGCGACATCTACCTCACACTCGTCCAACAACCACAAACAACCGGCGGCCGAGCCGTCATCGGCGTCTACCTCCAACCCATGACCATATGGCTATGGATCGGCGGCCTCATCATGGCCACCGGCACACTCCTCGCCGCCATCCCCGGCCGAAGACGACAACCCACCGACCCCACCAGCACACTCGACGCCGGCACATTCGACCGGCCGGCCACGCCGCTTGGCGATCCACACGGCGGACATGACGTACCCGAACCCGCAACCCGCGAACCGGTGAGCGTCCCGTGAGCGTCGACGAAGAGACCGCAGCATCGTTCGAGGAACCCGACGCCCGCCACTCCCGCACCGCGCTCTGGTCGGCGATCGCGGTCGGCGTCGTCGTGGTCGCCTTCCTCGGCGTGCTCGCCACACGCGACACGGCGAAGGATCGTGCCGCACGCAGCCCGCTGCTCGGGCTCGCCGCACCAGACTTCTCGGGGCGCTCAGTCCTCGACTCGAAGCCATTCGCGCTTGCCGACCAGCGCGGCAAGTTCGTGGTGCTCAACTTCTTCGCGTCGTGGTGCGTGCCCTGCGCGATCGAGCATCCCGAGCTGGCCGCCTTCGCGAAGGCCCATACCGCAACCGCCGACGCCGAGCTCGTGTCGGTCGTGTTCCAGGACCCGCTCGAGGATGTGCGCGCGTTCTTCGCCAAGCGGGGCGGGAACTGGCCGGTGCTCGACTCCGACCGCGCCGCCGTCGACTACGGCGTCACCGGCGTGCCCGAGACCTTCCTGATCGATCCGAACGGCTTCGTGGTGGCCAAGTGGAGCCGTGCGATCAAGCAGTCCGAGATCGAGACGGTGATGAAGCAGGCGGAGTCGGCGGAAGCAAGCACCGTGGCGGGCTCGGGGTCATGAGCAGCGTGGTGAAGCGGTGGGTCCCTGTGATATGCATGCTTATCATTGCCGTAGGCGCGCTGATCATCGGCCGGGGCAGCGCGCCGGTCACGGCTGCGGCTCGGGCCGAGCGGATCGCGTCCGGTGTGAAGTGCCCCACGTGCCAAGGGCTCTCTGTCGCACAGTCGAAGGCCGGGCCGGCACGAGCCATCTATACCGAGATCACGCGCCAGGTCGCAGCAGGCGCAAGCGACGACGACGTGCGCGCCTACCTCGTCAGCAGGTACGGCGTGAGTGAGCTCCTGCGCCCGGAGGCCACCGGGGCGGGCAGCGTGGTGTGGATCGCTCCCGTCACGCTGCTCGTGTTGGCCGTCGCCGGTCTCGCCGTCGCGTTCCGTCGCTGGCGGCCCTCCGGTATCGCCGCCACCGACGACGATCGCATGCTGGTGGCTACCGCCATCGCGTCGTCGAACCCCTCGCAAGCGGGCAGCACCCCGCAGGCGGACGGCACCGATGCCTGAGTCGGCCGCCGCACCCGACACGGCCGAGCGCGACTTCCTGCTCCGCTCGCTGGCCGACCTGGACCGCGAACGCGAAGCCGGTGACATCAGCGCCGACGACTACGCCGCCCTGCACAGCGACTACACAGCACGCGCCGCCGATGCCCTGCGCCGTATCGACGGCCTGCCCCGACCGGTGCGGGCCACAAGGGCGCGAAGCGTCAAGGCCCGAGCGCCGTGGCAGGCCCCGCTGGCCGTCGGCGTGGTCGTCGCGTTCGCGGTCGGTAGCGGCGTCTTGGTCGCCCGCACCGCCGGGGAACGCGTCGGCAATGCCGGGCTCACCGGAACCGTGCGGACCGCGGCTCCGTCACCGGCCACGACCGCCGTCGACGCGCTCATGGTCGAAGGTCGCGATCACATGGCCGACGACCCGGTACGGGCCCTCAAAGCCTTCGAGGCGGCCGTGAAGCTCGACTCGGGACAGGTGGAAGCAATTGCCTACTCCGGATGGATCCTGCGCCTCGTCGGTCGTTCGAGCACCGACCCGACGCAGGCCCGAGAGCTGTTCTCAGCCGCCCACGAACGGCTCGATCGGGCCATCGCCGTCGACCCTACCTATCCCGACGCGCTGGCCTTCCGCGGCATCCTGCAACTCCGCGACGAGGGCAACGCGAAGGCCGCCCTCGCTGACTTCACGGCATTGCAAGAGCTGAAGCCCCAGGCCTTCATCCAACAGTTGGTCGGCAGCGCACAGGACGACGCGCGCGCGCAGGTCGCGAAGGGAACCGCGTTTGGACGATGACGGACTGGATGGCGACGACACGACGAATCATGGAGTTCCTTCAGCAGCGATGAGCACGGCCGTGCCGGCCCCAACATGAGGCCCGCTCAGCGCAGATGCGTCGCGTGCGGATGGCTCTCGGTGAGCCCCGCATTGGTGATGCGGATGAACTGCGCGTTGGCCTGGAACTCGGCGATCGAACCCGCATCGAGATAGCTCATCGCGCTGCGTACGCCGGCCAGCAGCGTGGCGACCAGCGGCCCGACGCTGCCCTTGTAGACGACTGTTCCCTCGACACCCTCGGGCGCCCGCTGCTCGAAGTACTCATCGTCGACCTCGGTCCCTTCGCGGCGCGCACGGCGTTCGAGGGCCTCGAAGCTGGCCATGCCGCGGACCCGCTTCACGAGACCGTGGGGTGACTGCTCGATCTCGCCGGGGCTCTCCTTCGTCCCGGCGAACATCGAGCCGATCATGACGGACTGCGCGCCGGCGGCGAGCGCCTTCGCGATGTCGCCCGAAGTGCGGATGCCACCGTCGGCGATCACCGGCACGTCGATGCCCGAGCAGTCGGCGACCGCCGTCAGCTGCGGCACCCCGACGCCGGCCACGAGCCGCGTGGTGCACACCCCGCCGGGGCCGACACCCACCTTGATCGCGTCGGCCCCGGCCCGCATCAGATCCTCTGCCCCGAGGCGCGTGGCCACATTGCCGGCAATGACATCGGTCGCAGGGAACTCACGCTTCAGGCGCTCGACCGTGGCTATGGCATGGTCGCTGTGTCCGTGGGCGATGTCGAGCACGAGCACATCGGCGCCCTCGCCGATCATGGCCCGGGCTCGCTCGATGCTGTCATGGTCGGTGCCGACCGCGGCGCCTACTTGCGCGCCTTCGCCCTTCACCTTGGCGATCTGGGCGGCCTGCTGATCGATGGTCAGGAAGCGGTGGATGATCCCGATTCCGCCGAGGCGGCCGAGCGCCACTGCCATCTCCCATTCGCACACCGTGTCCATGTTGGCGGCCACTATCGGGATCGCGATCTCCACGTTGCGACTGAGGCGCGTCGACACTGCCACCCCTTGACGGCTGCGGATGGACGAGCGTCGCGGGACGAGCAGTACATCATCGAAGGTAAGGCCGACGCGGACGTCGTCGAGGTTCATCGCTCCACGGCTGTCAGGCCTTCGCGCAGGTGAGCGCGATCTTGCCGAGGGCGGTCTCGGTCTTCGACGTGACGCTTTTGGCCGCGGCGGTCTGCGCACCGGCGAACTCCTTGAAATCCACCGCGATCAGCGCAGGAACGCCGAGCTGGGCGACTGCTTTGTCGCCGAGGCAGGTGAGCTGGCCCGGCGTGAACTGTGCCGCCAGGTTGTGCTTGATCACGGCCTTGTAGGTCGCACCGCTGAGGCAGGCACCGAAGGCATTCGAGAGCGCACCCTTCTGGGGCACCGTCAGGTCCTTGGCCGCCGCCGCCTTCAGCAAGTCGCCGACCTTGATCTTGGCCAGGAACTTGGTGCCGATGCACGTGGCCTCGACCGTCGGGATCTTTGTACCCGTGCTCTTCTCGAAGCTCGTGACGAAGCTCTTGACGAATGCATCGACGACGGGGTCGGTCTTGGCCTGGGCCGGGCCAGCCGCAAGGCTCAGACCGACGACGCTCACACCGACGACGCTGGCCGCAGTCGTGAGGATGGCGAAGAGGGCATTGCGTGGACGGGAAGTGCGCATCCGCCGATTCTTGCGCGGGTGGAAGCAGGAGCGCCACCAAATCCTCGGAGAAGTGAGGAAGAGTCCAGGATCCTGACCCCGCAATTCGACGCCGCCACGGACGCGAGCGGCGTCTGCACAGCGTTCGCAGCGTGGGAAACTCGGCTTCCATGAGCTTCTTCGACCGCAACCGCAAGGAACTCCAGAATCGCGGCATCGACTCGTCCCGCCTGCCTCCGGGCCAGTACTTCACGGATCGCTTTCCGGTGCTGCATGTCGGCGACATCCCCGACCATCGTGACCTGTCGACCTGGACGCTCGGCATCACCGGGCTCGTCGAAACTCCGCTCCTACTGAGCTGGCAGGACGTGCTCGAGCGGCCAGCAGTCACGGTCGAGACCGACATCCATTGCGTGACGAAATGGTCGAAGTTCGACACCCACTGGACGGGGATCTCCATTCCGGGTCTCCTCGACGAGGCTGGTACGAAGCCCTCGGCGACTCACGTGATGTTCCACTCCGATCACGGCTACACGACGAATCTTCCACTCGCCGACGTGACGGCGCCGCACACTGCGCTGCTCACCTACCAGTTCGAGGGCGAAGCACTGGCCCCCGAGCATGGCTATCCGCTGCGCTCGTTCGTACCCCACCTCTACCTGTGGAAGTCGGCGAAGTGGATCCGCAGCATCGAGCTGATGGATGCCGACCGGCCCGGCTTCTGGGAGCGCAACGGCTACCACATGTACGGCGACCCGTTCCGTGAACAGCGGTTCTGGGGCGACTGAACCGTGGGTGGAGCGGAGAACACGCAGGACATCGACACGCAGGACATCGACACGCCAGGTCGACTCGCCGCCGCCGTCCGCGGCCATCTGCCGGCCATCAGCGCAAATGGGTACCGGCGGGTCCTCGCGCTGGCATTGTTCCTCGTCTCGCTGATCATCTTCACCGGCGCGCTCGTGCGTCTCTCCGGCTCGGGCCTGGGCTGCCCGCAATGGCCGACATGCTCCGTCGGCGAGATCCTCAGGGCCCCGGACAACCACGGCCGTATCGAGCTCTTCAACCGCTATCTCACCGGCTGGATCGGGGCCGTCGTCGTCGTCCTCGGGCTCACCGCCATCGTTCGCCGTCCGTATCGCAAGACGCTCGTGCAGCTTTCGCTCCTGCTGCTCGTCGGGGTCGTCGGTCAGGCGCTCCTCGGAGGGCTCACGGTGATCCTGAAGCTCAAACCCCAAGCCGTGATGGGGCACTTCCTGCTCTCGATCGCGCTCCTCAGCGCGGCGCTCGTCCTCCACGAGCGGGCCGCAGTGGACACTGATCGGCCGTTCGTGCTCCCGGTCGACCGCAACGACGCCCGCCTGGCCCACCTGCTGGTGCTGTTCGCCGCGCTCACGGTGTTCCTCGGAACGGTGGTCACGTCGTCCGGTCCTCACGGCGGTGACGACCTAGCCGAGCGATTCGCGTTCTCGATGCGAGACGTCGCCCGACTGCACAGCACGGCGGCATGGTTCCTCGTCGCCGCCATCTTGGGCTGCGCATGGCGGTTCCGCTCCGCCCGGACCGCGGGTCAGCGGCGGCTGCAACGGCGCATCGGGCAGCTCCTGGGGGCCACGCTCGTCCAGGGCGCCATCGGCTACACGCAGTACTTCTCACGGGTCCCGGCGTGGCTTGTGGCGGTCCATATCCTCGGCGTCGTCGCCGTGTGGTGCACCGCATTGCGCGTGGCGCTGCCGCTCTGGCGCAGCGACGTGTCGGTCGCTGTGGCGGCTGGCGGTCCGAACCCGGCGCTGCGGCCGCACACCCCCTCGCCGTAGGCGCACATTCGCCCGTCGGGGGTCCGAGAGGAGAGCGAGTCCGGGCAGTAGGGTTCCCGCCGATGGTCAAGGTCTGTGCGAGGCCGGTATGCGGTGCCGAGGCGACGGCCCGGTTCTTCTTCGATGCATCTGCCAAGCTCGTCATCCTCGACGCCCGAATCGAGGAATGGGGCGGCTCCGGCATCCTTTGCGACGACCACGCCGACCGCCTCACCCCTCCCCGCGGCTGGGTCATCGACGATCGTCGGGTGCTGGCTCCTCGGCTCTTTCCCATCGGCCGCTTCGAGAATGCCGACCGGCCCGCCTCCCGCACCGCTGTCCCCCGAGCGGCGGACACCGAGCCCGCAAGCAGTCCAGCCGAGAGCGCGAATGCAACAGGTTCGATCCCCGGTACTTCAGCACCCCAACGGGTTCGACGCTTCGCCGCCCCGGCCGCACATCCCTCGACGCCGCTCCCGCTCGACGGCGGCCCGTCCTATGCGCTCCCCGACGAGTACCTGGCCCGGGAGCTGACTGACAGCGCACGCGCCGCCGACGCGCCCGAGCGCCTCACCGACACCGCCGACCCGGGCACGCCGCTGCTCACCCGGGCCTTCGACGCGGCCCGCTCCAAAGTGCGGCCGACCTCAACGCTCGACACGCTGATCCCCAACGCCGGCTGACCGGGAACGAGGTACGCCCCTCCGTTCCGACCGGCGCGTGTCATTCCGTGGCGATGGCCTGCAGGATGTTCAGCTTCGATGCCCGCTTCGCCGGACGGCGGGCCGCATAGAGCCCGATGATCGAGGCCGCCAGGGCGAGGCCGATGATGGTCGGGAACGGTACGCCCAGCGTGAGCGAGCCGTCCTTGCCGAGGACATGCACCAGCGCCGCGCCGTAGGCGGTGCCGATGAGAAGGCCGATGATGGCGCCGATGGTGGCCACCACGATCGCCTCCCAGCGCACCATCGACTTCGTCTGCTCGCGGCCCATACCGATGGCGCGCAGCAGGCCCAGCTCACGCGTGCGTTCCAGCACGGACAGCTTGAGGGTGTTGGCGATCCCGACGATGGCCACAAACATCGAGAGGCCGAGCAACGCCAGGATGATGCCGAGCACCTGGTTGAGCTGGCCGACCTGCTCCTTCTCGAACTCCTTCTTGGTCTGCAGCTTGGCCGTCGGGTAGTCCGCAAGCGCCTTCTCCCCCGCCTTCTTGAACGCCGCGTCGTCCTTGCCATCGGTCTGCACGTAGACGAACTGGTCGAGGTCCGTGTTCGAGTACGGCGCAAGCGTCTTGATGGTCGTGAGGTAGTACGTGTTGGCCAGACCTTCGGGCTTCGAATAGGTGGCGACGAGCGTGAGGTCGGCCGTCTTGTTGTTGCCGAAGCGGAACGTGAGCTTCTGACCGATCTTCCAGTCGTTGCTCTTCAGCGTGCGGGAGGCGACGGCGATCGTGTTCGGCTGCGCAAGCGCGCTGATGTCGCCCTCGGTCTTGCCGATGTCAAGCACCCTGGCGATGGTGCTCGCGTCGACCGCGCCGAGCTGCTTGCTGGCGAAGCCGACCCGGGCTTCCACGAAGCGGAACGGCGAGATGGCGACCACGCCGGGGAGCTTGGCCACGACGTTGGACACGTCGCCGGAGAAGCCCTCCTGCGACGCGCTGGCCACGAGGAAGTCGGCCTTGATCGACTTGCTCAGCGCCCCGGTGAACGTGTCGGTGATGGAGGTGGAGAAGACGAACAGTGCACTCACCAGGGCGGTGCTGATCGTCAGCGCGAGCGCAGTGGCCGACGTCCTCGACGGGTTGCGCATGGCGTTCTCCCTCGCGATGCGGCCCGGTGTGGTGGGCGCCGCTCGACCCGTACGGAACAGGTAGATGCCGATGGGCAGGAGGATCAGCCCGTTGATGATCATCGCCGGCTTCTTGTCACCGAACGACTTCGCAATCGTTGCGATCCCGGCCAGCGAGACAACCACCCCGAACACGGTGACGACCCAGCCGAACCACGGAGCGCCGAACACGGCCGCCAGCGGCTTCGAGATGATCGGGCCGATGACGATGGTTCCGACGAGCACGGCGACCGCGCTGATGCCGAGGATCTTCGCCCCTGGCGTCCCCTTGCCGGCCAGCCCGACCGCAAGCGTGACCGCGCCGAGCGCGTAGAGCGCGACTGCGCCGAACAGCCGGCTCTTGGCGGTGCCGGTGCGGTCAACCGCGACGTCGCGCAGCGCCGCGAGCGGCTTCACCCGACTTGCCTTGATGGCCGGGAGCAGTGAGCTGACCATCGTGGTGACGAGCCCGACGAGGACGCCGACGATGACCGTGCGCGGCGCGAGCACGAGCGCACCCGAGGGGAGCGTTGCCCCGATCGCATTCAGGAGCGCCTTCAGGCCAACGGCGAGCCCGACGCCTCCCGCCACGCCGACGATCGAGGACAACAAGCCGACGATGAACGATTCAATGACGGTCGAGCTGAGGATCTGACGCTGGCTGGCACCGATCGCACGCAGCATGGCCATCTCCCGGGTCCGCTGCGTGAACACGATCTTGAACGAGTTGTAGATGACGAATGTGCCGACGAACAGCGCGATGTAGGCGAACACGCTGAGCACGGTCTGGAACGTGTCGAAGAAGCCGCTGACGAGGCTGCGAGCCAACGCGGTCGCCGCGGCGGCGCTCAGCACTTCGACCTTCTGACCCTTGAGGGCGGCCTTCACGTTGCTGACCAACTGGTCAGGCGACACGCCCTTCGCCACACGGGCCCGGATCGCGTCGAACTGCCCGGGCTGGCCGAACAGCGACTGGGCCTTGCTCGTGGTGAAGAACACCGCGCTCGAACCGAGCGACGCGTCGGACGAGCCGAACGTGGCATCGCCGACGATGGTGAACGACTCGGTCGGCTTCTGCGTGGCTACCTTGATCGTGTCGCCGAGCGTGAACTTGGCCGACTTCATGACGCCGCGATCGACAACGATCTCGTTGTCGGCCGCGGGCGCTCGACCGCTGAACAGCTTGTAGACGCCGAGCCTCGGATCGGCGATCCAGTTGTAGCCGAACTTTGGCGGCCCGGACCGGCCCACGAGCTTGCCCTTCTTGTCGATGACCTGTGCGAAGCCCTGGACGCCGCCGGCCGCTGAGGCAACGCCATTGACCGCCTTCACCCGGTCGAGCTGCGCGGCGGTGAGGCGCGCGCGCGTGCTGTTGCTCGGGTCGTGGGCCTTGAAGGCCTGTTCGCCCTGCACGAGGACGTCGGTGCCCTTGTAGACGGACGAGAAGAGGTCGTCGAAGACGCCCCGGAGCGAGTCGGTGAACACGAACGTTCCGGCCAGGAAGGCGACACCGAGGAAGACGGCGACGGCACTGGCCAGCAGGCGGACCTTGTGCTCCCAGAGGTTCTTGAGCGCGAGTTTGAACATCTGCCCAGCCCCTCAGTCGCCGAGCGTCTTGATGCGATCGATGATGCGGTCGACCGTCGGAGCTTCCATGGTGTCGACGATCTTGCCGTCGGCCAGGAACACGACCCGATCCGCATAGGAGGCCGCAGTCGGGTCGTGGGTGACCATCACGATCGACTGGTCGTAGTCACGCACGGCCTGGCGCATGAAGGCCAGGATCTCGGCACCGGTGCGGGAGTCGAGGTTGCCGGTGGGTTCGTCGGCGAAGATGATGTCGGGCCGGCTGGCGAGTGCCCGGGCCACCGCCACGCGCTGCTGCTGCCCGCCGGACAGCTCGCTCGGCCGATGCTTCAGCCGCTTCGCAAGACCGACCTTCTCGACGACCTGGTTCAGCCATTCCTGGTCGGGCGAACGGCCGGCGAGGGTCATCGGCAGTGTGATGTTCTCGATCGCATTGAGCGTCGGCACGAGGTTGTAGGCCTGGAACACGAAGCCCACCCGGTCGCGCCGGAGCAGTGTGAGATCTTTCTCCTTGAGCGACGAGAGCTCGACATCGCCGATGAACACCTGTCCCGATGTGACGTCATCGAGGCCGGCGGAGCAGTGCATGAGGGTCGACTTGCCCGAGCCAGATGGCCCCATGATGGCCGTGAAGCGCCCCTTCTCGAAGTCCACACTGACATCGTCGAGGGCACGCACCTCGTTGTCGCCGGACCCATAGATCTTGCTGACGTTGCGACAGCCGGCGGCCGTCGCGTTCGCGGTGAGGGAGGGAGGGGGCATGGCGTCCATGTTCGCAGAAGGCTGTGACAGCGACGACCGGTACAACCCTGTCTGAACCCTGAGCGCGGGCCCGTTGGCTCGGGGGCACGACTTCTTCGACAGGTCTGCACCGCCACGGTGCAGAAGTCGTCGAAGTTCGGTATCGGCCTGCTCAGAGTGCGAGCACGCGCCGCAAACCGAGCTCGACACTTCGCATCCGACTCGCCGACAGCGCACCCAACCGGTCACGGAGATCGACTTTGTCGAGGGTGATCACCTGCGACACGTTCACCACAGACGGTCGGTCGAGCCCTCCCTCGTCGGCACCGAGCAGCACGTTGCCGGGCGCCTCGCCGAGTTCGACATTCGACGTGATCACCGCACAGATGACGGTGTCGATCCGGCTCCGATTGTAGGAATCCGCGGAAATGACGAGGACGGGTCGACGGTGGGCGGGTGCCGATCCCCGTCGCCTGCCGAGATCGGCCCACCACGTGTCGCCCCGTCGGATCACCACGATTCGTGAACTGCGCGTTGTTGTGCACGAGCGATGGTGCCGTCGAGGCGACTGTCCGTCGCTCCGTACACCCGGTCGAGCGCGGCCGTGACGGCGTCGTCCGACTCGGCTTCGACCTCACGGGCCAGTGCCCGCGCATAGAACTCGCTTCGCGAGATCCCGAGTCGCTCGGCCAGGAGGTCAGCTTCCCTGAACAATGGGTCGGGTATCGACACGGCGGTCTTCACGATGAAAGTATAACCCGGTATAACTTTCGGAGAAGCAGGTTCGGTATCGGCCGGATCAGACGCTGGAGACGCAGCGGTCGTCGCCCTGCGGCCGCGACGCAGTGAGCGCAAGATCGGTATCGCCGTACAACTCGTGCAGCATCCCGCGAACCATGCCGCGATCGACTGCGCAGATCACCGGGTTCGACACCGACAGATCGCCGAACGGGCAGTGGTCGCGCACGATCGACATCGACCCCTCGCGGCCCTCGGCATGGGCCGCGAACCCGTGGGCGGTGAGCGCATCGGCCACGGCATGGAGCGCAGCTCGCATCGAGCGATGGCCATCGCTCGGGTTCATCTGGATCGCCAGTTCGCGCCCGTAGTGCTCACCGACCTCTTCGGCCATGGTCGCCGCGACGTCCGGCGGAAGGAGGTCGAGCGCGCGGCTGAGGAGCGTGACGACGAGGTCGTGGCGACGGGCCGGGAACTCGAGGTCGATCGGCTTCCCCGTAGTGCGGTAGCGCTTTGACGGCCGCCCCGACTTTCCCTCCCGGGCATCGGCGGCCACGTCGAGGTAGCCGCCGGCTGCGAGCTTGTCGAGGTGATGGCGGGCCACGTTCGGATGCAGCTCGAATCGCTCCGCCGCCTCGGCCGCGGTGATGCCCTCGAGCGCATCGCGCGCCGCGAGGTAGATGCGGCGCCGGGTGGGATCACCGAACATCGCCGTGGCCGCGGTGACGGCGGCCGAGAACTCCTCACCGGTCGGGCCGGACGGCGCCTCGACGCGGGGGAGACGGGGTGACCGGCCTATGCGGACACGCGTCACGGCGACGGGCGTCACGGCGACGGGCTCGCTCGTCACCGTAGAGGTAGGCACGCCGATAGGTTAGGTCACCCCGTGCGGGAAACCGCCCTTCCGCCGAACCGTCGAAAGCCCTGCCATGCCGCTGTCCGAAACCGAAGTCCTCACCGCCCTCGCGACCGTGCAAGAGCCCGAGTTGCGCCTCGACATCGTCGGGCTCGACATGGTTCGCACCGTCACCGTCAAGGGCAACGATGTCGGTGTCGTCCTTGTGGGCAAGGCCGAGGACGACCCGACCATCGACGAGCTCGTGGCCCGTGTCCGCGGTGCGGTTGCGGGCATCGGCGCCTCACGCTGCGACGTCCACGTCGAATGGATGACCGACGACGACCGTGCGCTGCTGCGGGCTCGTCTGCAGGCCGACGACGTCGAGCACGAGAACGCCGGACAGGCCGGACACGGCCACTCCGCCGGGCCCCAACGGGCGCCGAAGTTCATGCAGCCCGAAGCGAAGACCCGCGTCCTCGGCATGACGTCCGGCAAGGGCGGCGTTGGCAAGTCGTCCACCACGGTCAACCTCGCCATCGCCCTCGCCGCCCGCGGGCTCACCGTCGGGGTTCTCGATGCGGACGTCTACGGCTTCTCCATCCCCAAGATGCTCGGCATCGAGCAGGTGCCGACGATCATCGACGGCTTCGTCATCCCGCCGGTCCGCCACGGTGTCGCGGCCATGTCGATCGGCTTCATGGTCGAGGAGGAGCGCGCCATCGTGTGGCGCGGCCCGATGCTGCACAAGGCGCTCGAGCAGTTCCTCACCGACGTCTACTGGGGCGAGCCCGACTTCCTGCTCATCGACATGCCCCCCGGCACGGGCGACGTTGCGCTGTCGATGGCCCAGTACCTCCCCCGCGCCGAGATCTACGTCATCACGACGCCGCAACCGGCTGCGCAGCGCGTCGCCCAGCGCTCGGCGGCGATGGCCCGCCAGCCGCAGATCAACATGAAGGTCCATGGCGTCATCGAGAACATGAGCTTCTTCACGGGCGACGACGGCAAGCGCTACGAGATCTTCGGCGCCGGTGGCGGGCAGCACCTCGCCGAGGACCTCCAGGTCCCGCTGATCGGTCAGATCCCGCTCGTACCCGAGCTGCGCGACGGCATGGACATCGGTGAGCCGATCATGGCTTCCGACCCCACGTCGGACGCATCCGTCGAGTACGCCCGCATGGCGGGTCGCATCGTCGAAGAGTTGGGGCCGAAGCGGGTCTACAAGCGAGAGTTGCGCATCGGCGGGCATTGAGCTGATCGCAGAGCCGGTCGGGAACGCTGCGACGCCCGATAGCCTCGACCCATGCTCATCGGCGCCCACGTCCGCGAGAACGAACCCCTGTCGGCGGCCGCGGACACATCATCTGCGTGCATACAGATTTTCTGCGGCGACCCGCAGAGCTGGAAGCCGTGGAAGATCCGCGATGATTCGGTCGCCATCAAGGCGTCCGGCATTCCGGTCTACGTGCACAGCCCGTACATCGTGAACCTTGCCTCGCCGGACAACAAGATCCGCATTCCCAGCCGCAAGTCCCTACAGGCGGCGTGCGATGCAGCGACGGCCTGCGGCGCGCTCGCCGTGATCGTGCACGGCGGCCATGTCCGCAACGACGACGATCTCGAGGAGGGCTTCGTCCGCTGGAAGAAGGGCCTCGACTCGCTCGAAACCGATATGCCGATCTACCTCGAGAACACCGCCGGCGGGAACCATGCGATGGCCCGCCGCTGGGAGACGCTGGCGCGCCTGTGGGACGTGATCGGCAACGACCCCCGCCTCGGCTTCTGCCTCGACACGTGCCACGCGTTCTCGTCGGGTGAGGAGCTGGCCCGCAGCGTCGACGAGGTGCTCGCCATCACCGGCCGCATCGACCTCATCCACTGCAACGGGTCCCGCGATGACGAGGGCAGCGGCAAGGACCGGCACCAGAACTTCTCCGTCCTCGACACCGACAACCAGATCTCACCACGCATGCTCGTCGACATCGTGCGCAAGGCCGACGCACCGGTGATCTGCGAGACGCCGGCGGAGGGGCTCGCCAGCGATGTCACATTCCTTCAAGCAGCCGTCGCCGCCGGCACCTGAGACGGCCGTCAATTCACGCCGCGTTCGTGGCCCTCCCAGAACGGCGCCCGCAGGTCCTTCTTCAGGATCTTGCCTGCACCCGACTTCGGCAGCGCATCCGATCGTATGTGTACTGATCGAGGCAGCTTGTAGCCCGCGATGCGGGTCCGGCAGTGCGCGATCAGTTCGGCCTCCGTCACTACAGCACCACCCTTCGGCACCACTTCGGCGTGTACGGCCTCGCCCCACTGCTCGTGCGGAACCCCGACGACGGCGACCTCAAGTACGGCCGGGTGGGCATAGAGGGCATTCTCGACTTCGGTCGTGTAGATGTTCTCGCCGCCCGAGATGATCATGTCCTTGGCCCGGTCGACGATGTAGAGGTAGCCGTGGTCGTCGGCATACGCGACGTCGCCGCTGCGGTACCAGCCCTCGACGAGCGCAGCCGCCGTCTCCTCAGGCCGGTTCCAATAACCGAGCATGATGTTTGCGCCCCGGCCGTAGACCTCGCCCGGCTCGCCGACATCGCACACGGTTCCATCGGGCCGGCGTACCTCCACTTCGACACCGGGGACCTGCGCGCCAGCGGAGCGAAGACGCTCGACGAACCCTGGCTCCCCGGCCGCGCCACGGACGTGATCTTCGACCGTGTTCGCGGTGAGTATCGGCGAGGCTTCGGTCATCCCATAGAGCTGGATGAAGCCGCAAGGCAATACCGCCATTGCCTTGCGCAGCAGCTCTTCAGGCATCGGCGAGGCGCCATAGGCGAGCAAGCGCCAGCTGGAGAAGTCTCGGTACTGCACGCCCGGATGGTTCACCAACATGTTGATCATGGTGGGCACGATGAGCGTCATCGTCATGGATTCGCGCTCAACCTCGTAGCAGAAGCGCTCGGGGTCCCAGCCGGGGATGACCACATGCTTCGCCCCGACCCACGTGAGGGCGAACGTGCAGGCCGCATCGGCGGCATGGAACATCGGTGCTGCGTGGATGTACACGTCGTCGTAGCGAAAGCCGACGGCGAACTGGCCGTGCATGGCGTTGGCGAGCAGGTTGCCGTGGCTCTGCATCACACCCTTCGGCAGGCCGGTGGTTCCGCCGGTGTAGGAGATCGCCGCCAACGTGTCCTGGCCGACGAACGATGTCACCGACGTCGGGAGCGGGTCGTGGGCGGCGAGTTCGTCGAAGGAGACGAAACCAACGGGCGGGGCCGCGTTGCCGGCGTGGACGAGGTGCTGCAGCGTCGGGCAGGCGGCCTTCAGGGTGCGGGCCAATTCGACGTAGCTGTCGTCGACGATGATCGCCTTGGCGCCCGAGTCGTTGACGATGAACTCGAGCTCAGCGGGCGCGAGCCGGTAGTTCAAGTTGTTGAGGACAAGGCCGCTCGCCGGGATGCCGAGCCAGCACGTGAGATGTCGCCAGCTGTTCGTGGCGGCGAGGGCGACGATGTCACCGTCGCCGAGGCCGAGTGACCGCAGTCCGGCACCGAGGCCGAGCACCTTCGGGCCGTACTCGGCGTAGGTCATGCGCACTGGCCCATCGACGACTGCTTCGCTGTCGTGATGGACCCGCATGGCCCGTCGAATCGGCCAAGCCAAGTTCCCGTGCGTCGTCATGCGCGGAACGGTAGCGAAAGCGACCGGGCATCGGCACGACAGCGTCATAGAACGCGACCTCGGACTCCGTCGGGCCGGTTCTGGCGCCGTGCGCTTCCGGTTCGTGCTCGTGCCGATTTCGCGCCAGGCACATGAAGCTGGGCGGTTGGCTGACACCCCGTTGGTCCAACGACGCTCTCAGACGGACAAAAGGCCAGGTCGCATTCTGTGCTCAGTCTTTGTCGTGTCAGCGAACCGCCCCGCTTCACAACGCAGGAACCAGGGACGTCGAAATTGGGTCGGGCGCAAACGAATGACAGGCGGGCTTACGAGTTCGGCCCTTACGAGCGGCTCACTCGTGTGGTGGCGCGGCTAGGGCGTGGCGACGCCGGTGCCCAGTCAGTCATTGTCGTGGTCCAAATCGAGGGGACAACGCGGGCACAGTCGCGAAGACGGCCTAACGATCGGGTCGCACAGCAATCGCGACCTGGCTTCGTCATCGAATACGGCGTACGGATTCTCGAACACTTGCCAGAGTCCACGACCAGGCAGAGGTGGCCGCGCGATTCCGCGGAATCGTCGGTTTGCCCGATTGGGGCGCGCCGGGCGCAAGGACGGCAGCCGGGGTGGTGTTGCACTTGCCGACGAGCAGGGCTGATCGCAACGACGAACAGCACCGGCAGAACGTGGTTTGCGATTCCGCGGAATCGCAGTGAGGCGGGTCATTGGCGTGGTCGACACGTTGACACGAGTCGAGACGAGACCGGCCGACGCGCCGGGCCAGCATCGACCCCGCTCATCAGCTCGGCCGTCGCGGGAGTGGCGACGTACCCTCTCGAGGGACCGCCGGTTCCCCCGAGCCGGGTGCAAACGTCAGTAGACGCCGCACATCCCGTCGATCGAGATCTCTTCGATCAGCAGTTCGTCGTCGGCCTCGATCAACTCGAGGTCGGCGTCGGTGTGGTCACGCTCGAGCAGATCGGTGGCGAGAGCAGGCGACATGGGAACCTCCGGTGGTTCATACGGTCAGGTGATGCACAATCGGGTGGTGCGAGCACAATCGGGTCATGCGAGATCGATGGAGATGACAGCGTCCGAACAGCATAGCGACGACCGCGCGGCACACCACCCGACCCGTTCGTACCCGGAGGGCACGATCCTGCAAATCGACGACTCGGTCGAGCTCCTTCGCGGGGTCGACGGCCAGATCGTGCTCATGGGCGGATCGCCCCTGCGCCTGTTGCGCCTTCGGTCCCGGGCCCGAACCGTGGTCGAGCGTTGGCGCGCGGGCGGGCCCATCGCATCACCAGAAGCGGAGCAACGGCTCGCAACACGCCTCGTCGATGCCAACATCGCCCACCCCCGCATACCCCCGGGCGCAGGCCCATCGGCGGCAGACGTGACCGTCGTGATCCCCGTGCACGACCGAGCCGTCGAACTGGACGCGCTCCTCACGTCTTTCGGCGATCTCTGCCGCCGCGTGGCCGAGGTGATCGTGGTCGACGACGGCTCGCGCGACCGGAGTGGCGACGTTGCCGCACGCCACGGCGCAACCGTCATCCGGCGGGGCGTGGCGACCGGCCCGGGCGCGGCCCGCAACGCAGGGCTTGAGCGCGTCCGCACCCCACTGACCGCCTTCGTCGACTCCGACTGCGTCGCATCGCCACACTGGCTCGACGCGCTGCTCCCCCACTTCGCCGATCAACGCGTGGCGATCATCGCGCCGAGGGTTGCGTCGCTTGCGGACCCGTCGGTGATCGGCCGCTACGAGTCGGTCCGCTCGGCACTCGACGTCGGACCCCGTCCCGCCATTGTCCGCCCCGGCACGCGCGTCGCCTACGTGCCAGCCGCTGCGCTCCTCGCCCGCACAGCGGTCATCCGCGAGCTGGGCGGCTTCGACGAGCGCATGCGTGTCGGCGAAGACGTCGACCTGATCTGGCGAACGGTCCACGGTGCCCACGACGTGCGGTACGAACCGGCATCGGTCATCCACCACCGCGCCCGGACTGCGCCGACGTCGTTCGCCCAGCGACGGTATGCGTACGGAACATCTGCGGGCCCCCTGGACCACCGCCATCCCGGTCAGCTCAGCCCAATCGTGTTGTCCCCCTGGAGCGCGGCGGCATGGGTCGCGATCGCCACGACGACCCCGGTGGGCATCGCTGCGGGCGTCACCATCGCAGTGGGGTCCGCAGCCGCCCTCCCCGCGAAGCTGGCGATGCTGGCCGACCCGAAGCAGGCGGCCTGGCGACTCGCATCGAGGGGTCATCTCGGGGCCGGCGAGCAGCTTGCCCGCTCGCTCTGGCGCACCTACCTTCCCCTCACCGTCCTCGCCGTGGGAGCGAGCCGGAGGGCCCGACGCGTCGCCGTTGCCAGCCTGCTGCCGTACGTCCTCGACCATCGACGCGATCGGCAACACGGCCAACAACGCGATGCCCGCATCCCAGGAATACTTTCATATGTGAGCCTACGACTCTTGGACGACGGCGCATATTGCGTCGGTGTGTGGCGGGGCTGCATCGCGGCGCGAACGACGGGCCCGTTGCGGCCCAGAATGCAGAACTGGCCCGGCAGGCGTCCGGCGGCGGAGGATGGCAACCCATGACCCTCCAGTTCGACCGTTCGCTGCAGGTCACCTACCGCATCGCGGACGAGGTGCTGCCGGGCATTCGCCGCGTCGTGGCCGAGAACCCGGGCCCGTATACGTTCCTCGGCACGGCGACGTTCATCGTGGGCACGGGCGAGGTGGCGATCATCGATCCGGGACCATCCGACGAGGCCCACATCGACGCGCTGCTGTCGGCCGTCGGAAATGAACGAGTCAGCCACATCCTCATCACGCACACCCACCCCGACCACTCCCCCGGCGCGGCGCTGCTGAAGGCGCGGACCGGCGCCACCGTCCACGGCTTCGGCCCGCACCCCTCCGACGACGGCTACACCGAGCGCTACGGATATGAGACCGCAGCCGATCGGGAGAAGGCCCGCAAGGGTGCAGACACCGCGGATCCGAAGTCCTCCGAAGAACACGGCGACAAGTCGTTCGCTCCGGACGTGACGCTCGGCCACGGCGACGTGGTGTCCGGCCCGAGCTGGTCGGTCGAGGCGGTCCATACACCCGGCCATCTCGCCAATCATCTGTGCTTCGCGCTCGGCGACGGCACGCTGTTCACCGGTGATCACGTGATGGGCTGGTCGACAAGCGTGATCTCGCCTCCGGGCGGCAACCTGTCGGACTACCTCGCCAGCATGGCGCTGCTCCTCGACCGGCCAGACCGGACCTACGTTCCGACACACGGATCGCCCATCGCTGATCCACATACCTACGTGCGGGGTCTGATCCAGCACCGCCACGATCGCACGGCGCAGGTCATCGGCCAATTGCGGTCTGGGATCACGACGATCCCCGAGATCGTGGACGCGCTCTACCTCGGCCTCGACCCGCGCCTGGAGAAGGCCGCTGGGCGTTCGGTGCTGGCCCATCTGCTCGACCTCGTTCGCCGCGGTGATGTCACCGAGCACTTCAGCGAGGCCCTCGAGACCGTCCATCCGGCGGGAACGTCGAGTGGGGACAATTCCCCAAAGGTCCACGCGACCTTCCACTTGGTCTGACGTCGTCCCGTAGTCTCGGCCCACCATTCGTCGAGGGCCCGAGGCTCCACACGGTTGCTCGAACAACACGAAGGACCCACATGAAATTCAACGACGACGCCAAGCTCGACACGAGCCAGATCGACGACACCCGCGGCAGCTCAGGTGGTGGCGGGCTCGGCGGTGGGCTCGGCGGCAGGATGTCGCTCCCCGGCGGCAAGGCCGGGGGCGGCGGCGTCCTCGGCATCATCGTGCTGATTGTCATCTTCGTCATCAAGAGCCAGCTCGGCGGCAGCAGCGGTGGGGGCAGCATCCTCGACAAGATCACGAACCCGAACAGCGCCAATCCGGGCGGTCAGCAGGTGAGCGTGGGCGACAACTCGGCGCTGTCGACGAGCTGCAAGACCGGTGCCGACGCGAACCAGCGCGACGACTGCCTGATCGTCGGTGTCGTGAACAGCGTGCAGGCGTTCTGGGCGGACACGTTCAAGCGCAACACCATCGAATACACGATCTCAAAAACGAACCTGTTCACCGGTTCGACCAACACCGGCTGCGGCCCGGCCACCTCCGACGTGGGGCCGTTCTACTGCCCGTCCGACAAAGAGGTGTACCTCGACCTCGGGTTCTTCGCCGAGCTCCAGAGCAAGTTCGGGGCAAAGGGCGGGCCGTTCGCCGAGGCCTACGTCGTGGCCCACGAGTACGGCCATCACGTGCAGGATCTGCTCGGGCAGAGCGCGAAGGTCCAGCAGGAGGGGAACACGACCGGTCCGAAGAGTGGTTCTGTCCGGCTCGAACTGCAGGCCGACTGCTATGCCGGTGTGTGGGCGTACAACGCGACCCGCGGCGACAACCCGCTGATCACCGAGATCACCGACGCCGATATCGCTGAGGGCCTCGACGCTGCGGCTGCAGTGGGCGACGACCGCATCCAGAAGGAGTTCCAGGGCCGGGTCACCCCCGAGACCTGGACGCACGGCGCCGCCGCCCAGCGGCAGAAGTGGTTCAGAGCCGGTTTCGCCAAGGGTGAGCCGTCCGACTGCGACACGTTCAACACGGACGATCTCGGCCCGACGAGCTGAGACTCAGTCTCAGTCCTTCCGCGCGTTCGGCTGAATCGTCGCAGCGATGGCCGCACCCACGATTCCGGCCCCGTTCACCAGCTGCGCAGGAACGATCGGCGCCCGGCTCTTGAGCCGGGGCAGGAACTTCTCGGACTTCTCGCTGATGCCGCCACCGATGATGATCATCTCGGGCCATAGCAGTTTCTCGACCCGGAACAGGTAGTCGTTCACCAGTTCGCTCCATGCCTTCCAGCTGAGCTTCTTCTGCTCCTTCACGTTGGCCGAGGCAAGCGTCTCGGCGTCGACCCCGTGCATCACCATGTGGCCGAGCTCGACGCCCGGCACGGCCACACCACGGAACGCGAGCCCACTGCCGATGCCGGTGCCAAAGGTCAACATCAGCACCATGCCGTCAACGCCTTTGCCGGCACCATGGTTCACCTCGGCCAGCACCGCGGCCTGCGCATCGTTGATGACGGTGAAGCTGCGCTTGGTGGCTTCTTCGAAGAGTCCGTCGGCGTCGAGCTCGACCCAGCCAGGGTCCATGTTGGCCGCCGTGTGGACCACGCCACCCCAGACCACACCGGGGAATGTGCACCCGATCGGACCCTTCGTGCCGGTCATGTGCTCGAAGTTCTTGACGATCTCGGCGACAACCTCGGCGCACGCGGCCGGAGTTGCCGGCTGCGGTGTCGCGATGCGCAGCCTGTCGGCGGCAAGCGCGCCGTTGCCCAGATCAACCGGGGCGCCCTTGATGCCCGAACCACCGATGTCGATGCCGAGTACCAATGGATGCGCCGGTGCGGTCGTCTTGCGGGTGGGCGGCTTGGCAGTGGGCATGGGCGCACGTTACCGAGCGACCCGAGGTCTCCGCGCCGGTAGCGTGCCGGCGTGCGGTTCGACCTCTCCTCGCCGCCTTCGCTTCTCGACGCGTTCATCAGGACAAGAGCATCACTGGATCCGAATGCGGCTGATTCGGTCATCGCGTTCCGGGGCCATCTCTACGGGGTCGTCCCGAAGGCCGGGACGCGTCATCTCCTTTGCATCGAGGGCTACAGCGTCGGGCGGGCCGTGGCGACGGCGACGGGCTACGACCTCCTGACACGAGAGATGGCGGTATACCGGCACCCGCTCGACGGTCCGATCGCCGACTCGTTCGTGAACCCGTACCGCTTGCAGAGCCAGGCTGTGCACCACCTCTGGAACGACCCGGTGAACCGGTCGTTCACCGCTGATGCGCTGGTCGCCGATCGGGTCGGTGACTCGGTCCACTTCGCGACGAACGACTTCATCCTCGAGGCACACCCGCTTCCGCCAGCGAAGTTTCCGAGCGCTTCGACCGGCGGATTCTTCGAGAGCATCGATCTCGCCCGCTACTCGACCACCGTCGATGCCCTCGAGACCGATGCCCCGAGCGCAACATGCACGTTCTCGTGCGTTCGCCACGAACCCTGGCTGCCCTGGATGCTGATGGGCGAGCAGCCGGGCCACCTCGTCGCCCACATCGGCGGCGCCAAGCTGGCCGGCGGCTACAGCGCACTACCCGAATCCATCAAAGCGCACGTCGAGGCGAACCGCCCCGAGTTCGCCTTCGCCCCTCGCACGTTCGTCACCCCGAACGAGACGAGCTGGACCCTTTATGCGAAGGAACATACGCACGCTGATGATCAGCGTGCGTAGTATGCGCTGAGTGCCCGCACGAAGAGTTCGGCGTCGTGCGCGCCGCACAGCTCGCGGGCCGAGTGCATCGAGAGCATGGCGCAGCCGACATCGATCGTCGTGATCCCGAGGCGGGTCGCGGTGATCGGCCCGATGGTCGAGCCACAGGGTTGTGAGTTGCGCGACACGAACGTCTGCATGGGCACCTCGGCACGGGCACAGGCGTCGGCGAAGATCTCGGAGGAGACCGCATCGGTCGCATAGCGCTGGTTCACGTTGACCTTGAGGACCGGGCCCTTGTTGGGCAGCGGACGGTGCTGTGGCTCGTGGCGGTCGGCGTAGTTCGGGTGGACCGCATGGGCCATGTCGGATGAGAGGCACGACGACACGGCCAATGCGCGGGCACGGTCATCGGTCCCGAGACCGAGTCCGTGGAGGACCCGTTCGATGACGGTCTCCAGGAGCGGACCGGCTGCGCCACTGGTCGACGCGGAACCCACTTCTTCGTGGTCGAACAGGGCGATCATCGGTATCGACGGCGCATGGCTCGACGCGGCAATCACGAGCGCAGTCACTGCGGCCCAGGACGAGAAAAGGTTGTCGATGCGGGCGGCCGCAAGCAGCTCCTCGTCGAGCCCCAGGAGCGCCGGAGGCGTGAGGTCGTGGAGCATCACATCCCAGGACGCGATCTCGTCGGCCTCGCACTCGGCCAGTCCGGCGAGGAAACGACCGAACGTGCCGGGATCTGCTTCACCGAGCCCGATGATCGGTGCAAGGTGGATCTGCTTGTCCAGCACGAGCCCCTTCTCGTTCACCTCCCGATCGAGGTGGATGGCGAGTTGGGCGACGCGGGCCAGCGGCCGATCCACTCGGACGAGGCGGGTCTCGCCACCTCGCAGCAGAACCCGTCCGGAAAGGCCGAGGTCACGGTCGAGCCAGGAATTGGCCAGCGCGCCGCCGTAGATCTCGATGCCGAGCTGCCGCCAGCCGGCCGACGAGGTGTCGGGGTGTGGCTTCACCCTGAGGTTCGGCGAATCCGTATGCGCGCCGATGATCCGTAGCCCGCGCTCCGCAGGAGCGGTATCGTCGGCCACCCAGGCGATGAGCGCCCCACCCCGGGTCACGTATCGGCGGCCGGAGACCGACGCCGCCGACCACGACGCTCGCTCGTCCAGCAGGGTGAAGCCGGCTGCAGCAAGCCTCGCTTCGGCATTGGCAACGGCGTGATACGGCGAGGGGGAGGAGCCGAGGTAGGCGAGCAGATCATCAAGCGGCGGCGGCATGACATGCAGTTGAGCACGCCGTCCCCGGGTAGGGTCAGCTCCTTGACCGAACACGCGACCGTTCCCTCACCGCAGCCGCGATTCTTCATCGGGCTCGTCGCTGGGTGCACTGCGCTGACGGCCGCAGCGATCGATATCCTGCTCCCCGCATTCCCGAAGATCCGCAAAGAGTTCGGTCTACCGGCAGGCTCCGGGCGGGTGTCGCTACTGATCACGGCGTTCTTCCTCGGGCTCGCACTGGGCCAGCTCTTCTACGGCCCGCTCTCCGACCGATTCGGGCGGCGTCGGCCATTGCTCGTGGGTTTGGCCATTTACATCGCCGGCGGCGTGGCTACGACCCTGGCTACAGGCTTCAACAGCATGATCTTCTGGCGGTTCATCTGGGGGCTCGGTGCCGCGGCACCACGATCGCTGTCCATCGCCATGGTCCGCGACACCAGCGACGGCGAGTCGATGGCCCGCATCATGTCGCTCGTGATGGCGACCTTCATCGTCGTCCCCGTGATGGCGCCATCGGTCGGCTCGCTGCTGATCAGCGTCGGCCCCTGGCGTCTGGTGTTCTGGGTCGCGATCGTCGGCGCGGTTCTCGTAGCGGCATGGGTGCGGGTCATCCCCGAGACGCTGCCTCCGGAACGGCGGCGGGCCATCGGGCCATCTGCACTGCTCGACGCGTTCCGGGTGGTGGCACGGTCGCGGCCGACCGTCGGGTTCGGCCTTGCCGTCACCTTCCTGTTCGCCACCATGTCGTCGTGGGTCGGGGGTTCCGAGATCATGATCGAAGACGCACTCGGCCAGGGCAAGCACTTCGCCCTCATCTTCGGGATGATCGCGATGACGTTCGGATTCGCGTCGCTGGCCAGTGCCCGCATCGTCCGTCAGATCGGCCTGAACCGCCTCGTGCACCTCGGCGCGGTCGGGGTCGTCATCACCGGCGCGGTCGCTCTCACGGTGGCATTGACAACGGATGGGCGGCCGCCGACGTGGCTCTTCGTCGGGATGATGATGATCGTCCTACCCAGTGTCGCCGCGCTCGTGCCCAGCCTCAATACGGCGGCCATGGTCCCGGTCCCGCAGGTGGCCGGCATGGCCGCCGCAGTGCTCGGCACCCTGTCGACTGCCGGCGGAGCGATCCTCGGCGCTTTCGTCGACAATTCCCTGAGGTCCTCCATCACGCCCTTTGCCATCGGTGCGCTCACGTTCGGCATACTCGCCTCGGCCAGCATCCTGCTCGTCGCACAGCCTGCACGCAGAGGCTTCGTCGCCACGGTGCCGAGCAGAGCGTGACCGCGAGACCAGCAGAGCGTGGCCGAGAGACCGAGCAGCGCGTGACCGCGGTGGCAGACGGGATGCGCGATGAATATGCGCGGCATCCCCGCGGTGCCGCCGGTTGGTACACGGATCACGGCGCCACCTATCGGAACCCGCACGAAGACGCAGTGGCAGCAATGGTCACCCTCGCCGTCCGGGACCAGCCGGAATGGTTCGAACGCGGACGGGTCCTCGATCTCGCATCCGGGAGCGGCGAGGTCACGCTTGCCCTGCGCTATGCCGGCGTCGACGCTTCGCGCATCGATGCTGCGGATCCGTTCACCGGTGCCGCATACCTGGCACGAACCGGCGTAGTCGCCGAGCCTTGGTCTTTCGCCGACATTGCGCAGGGTGCCTCCGACGGTCGGCAGTGGAGAACGGTGGTGTGCTCATACGGTCTTCACCTCTGTGAGCCGTCATGGCTCGCAGCGGTCTGCATGCAACTCGCGATCGGAGCCGAAAACCTCGTGGTGATCACGCCGCACAAGCGGCCGGCGATCGAGCCAGGGTGGGGCTGGACGGCTGTGGGCGAACATCGTGATCCGGTGTGGCGGGTGCGGTTGCGCTGCTACTCGTCCTCCTACTCACGATCGTCGTCATAGTCGAGCGGGCGAGACCGTATCCTTGACCGTGGGTATGAGTTTCCTCGACGCACTGCACGACCGACCCCTCGTTGCGGATGGGGCGATGGGCACGATGATCAACGCCGGCGGCGTCGGTTTCGAGCGCAGCTTCGAAGCGCTGAACCTGGTGCGCGGTGAGCTCATCGCCGGCATCCATCGCGCGTTCGTGGCTGCCGGCGCGGACATCATCGAGACCAACACGTTCGCGGCGACAGCGCTCCACCTCGAGCGTTGGGGGATCGCGAGTCAAGCCGCCGACATCAACGCAGCCGCCGTTCGTCTGGCCAAGGATGCCGCCTCCGAAGCCGATCGGAGGGTGTTCGTGGCTGGATCGGTCGGGCCCACCGGCTCGCGTCTCTCGCCGGTCGGTCCACTCGGCATGGATGATGCGCACCATGTGTTCGCGGCCCAGGTCGCCACGCTGGCAGAAGCCGGCGTGGACCTCCTGGTGCTGGAGACGTTCGCCGATCTCCTCGAACTCGAGGTAGCCGTCGCCGCCGCCCGATCCGTATGCGCGCTTCCGATCGTGGCATCGATGACGTTCAATCGCGAAGTGCGAACAACCTCGGATGTCATCCCCGAGGACGCGGCCGTGCGGCTACGAGGGATCGGTGTGGATGTTCTCGGCGCGAACTGCTCAACCGGGCCCCGCGGTGTGTTCGAGGTCCTCTCGCACTATCGGGAGGCGCTGCCTTCCGAGCCGGGCCTTGTGCTGGCAGCGCTTCCCAACGCCGGCTATCCCGAGAGCCGCGGCGCCCGGCTCTTCTTCCCAGCGCCGCCGGACTACTTCGAGGAGTACACCCAGAAGTTCCTGGCCGTCGGCGCGCGCATCATCGGCGGATGCTGCGGAACGACACCGGACCACATCGTCGGGGTCCGAAGGGCGGTCGACGCCTACATCGCCGACCCGCGCTCGGCGTTGCGCCCGCCCGCTGCGATTCGCATTCCGAGACGGCGGGCATCGGACAGCGACCGCACCGCGGGTCATGAGGCACCCGCCACGACGCAACTGGCACAATCGTTGGCCGCCGGCCGGTTCGTGACCACGGTGGAGATGGAGCCACCGAAAGGCATCGACACGTCTGCGCTCGAGGCGAACGCGCTTCGCCTGCGCGACGCCGGGGCCACGATGCTCAACATCTCCGACACGCCGATGGCTCGCATGCGCATGACCGGACTGGCGGCCGCGGTGAAGGTCCAGCGGGCCACCGGACTCGAGACCGTCCTCCATTTCCCGGTGCGCGGCCGCAACCTCCTACGCGTGCAAGGCGACCTCCTCGCCGCGCACGCCTTGGACGCCCGCAACCTGTTCGTGACGATGGGCGACCTCGCCAGCATCGGTGACTATCCGCAGGCATTCGACCATCACGACATCGTGCCTACCGGCCTCGTGCGCCTCATCAAGCAGAAGTTCAACCAGGGCACCGACAGCGCAAGCACGTCCATCGGGCAGCCATGCTCGTTCGTGGTCGGTGTCGCGGTGAACCTGACCGCCGCCGACGTCGAGGCGGAAGCCAAGCTCCTGAAGCGCAAGGTCGACTTCGGCGCCGACTTCGCACTCACGCAGCCGGTGTTCGAGCCGAGCGCAGCGCTCGCGTTCATCGCGCACTACGAGCGCACGTACGGTCCGCTCGTACTCCCGCTGCTGCTGGGTGTGCTGCCACTGGCGTCGGTCCGTCATGCGGTGTTCCTGCGCAACGAAGTGCCCGGGATGAGCGTCCCCGAGTCGCTCGTGCAGCGGATGGGCCGCGCCGGCGAACTCGGCCGCGCGGAAGGTCGGCACATCGCGTCGGAGATGCTGACGGCGCTGTGCGACCGCGTGCAGGGTGCGTACTTCATCCCGTCGTTCAAGCGCTATGACGTGATCGCGTCGCTGATCGAGGAGCACCGCGTGTAGGCCCGCTGCCAAGGGTCAGCGCGCAAACCACATGTTTGTTTGCAAGGCTGTCAACATCACTTGCCCGGTACCCTCATCACGCAATGCTCGAGCCCCTTCCAGACGG
>JAYUDQ010000361.1:0-1890 GCA_043739745.1 Acidimicrobiia bacterium
CCCGGCTCCAGCACGGTGTCCAGCGAGGCGTCGAGCACGTGGTTGCCCGGCGCGCAGATGAACGTGCCCGTCGACGCGCCGTCGGGTGAGCCGCTCGAGACGTTCTGCATCTGTCCGCCCGCCTCGGACGAGCCGATGCCGTCGATCAGCAGCACGTGCGGGATCGCGGCCAGGAAGCGCTGCTTCAGCGGGAGGCTCAGTGCGGCGCCGCCGCTGAGCAGGATGGCGAGCTTCGACAGGTCATATGGCGCGCCGGCCGTCGCCGCCCGCTCGATCTCGTCCACGATCGGCCGGCCGAACGCGTCGCCCACGATCTGGAGGAACTGGACGCCCTCTCGCTGGCAGACGTTCAACAGGTCGACCGGGTCCAGCCGGGTCACCTCGTCCTGGATCACGCACGTGCCGCCGCGGTGCCACGCAGAGAACGCGATCCACTGCCCGGCGCCGTGCATGAACGGCGCGGCGGGGAGCACGATGAGCGGGTCAGAGGCGATGACCGAGGCGATCAGATCCTCGACCGATGTCCACTCGGTCCCCGTTGCAGTGTTGCGCAGCCCGAGCGCGCTCGCAGCGATGTCGGCCTGGCGCCACAGCACGCCCTTCGGCATACCCGTCGTTCCGCCCGTGTAGAGGATGTAAAGGTCGTCGGGCGACCAGTCGCCGCCCATGATCTGCACCTCTGGCCGCTCATCCGACGCACTCGCCAACGCCTCTTCGTAGTCGACGGCGCCGGGCAGGAGCGGGTTTCCGGAGTCGTCGGCGACCTGGAGGAGGATGTCGATCTTCGGCAGATCGGGCAGCACTTCGGCCAGCGTCGGAGCGAAGGCCGAGTGGTAGACGACGACGCGACAGCCGCTGTCGTTCAGCAGGTACCGCAGCTCGTCGGCCACGTAGCGGTAGTTCACATTGAACGGGGCGACGCGGGCCTTGTAGCTGCCGAGCATGCACTCGAGGAACTCGTTGCCGTTGTGGAGGTAGATGCCGAGCGTGTCCTGGCCGGCCTCGTGGCCATCCAGGAACTCCCGCTGCACCGGGTTGCTGACGCCGCGGCCGATCAGGTAGTTGGCCAGACGGCGGGTGCGGTCGGTCATCTCGGCCCACGTCATCCGCTTGTTCCGCCACACGAGGCAGACCCGGTCGGGCACGGCGGCCGCGATCGCCTCATGGACGGCAGCGATGCTGAAGTCGGTCAGGTCTGTCGGGGCGGTCTGGCTCATCGCCTCCGAGTCTGGCAGGCGGGTCGCCGCTGGGCTGTCTCCTCCGGTCAAGCTGGGTTCGGTCCTCGTCGAAGGACAGCCGAAGGAAAGCCGAGAACGATGCGAACAGGATTTCTCCGAATGTACGCAGGCGTGAGCCTCGCCGGGTTCGGCGCGCTCGGAGCGGTGATTGCGGTGCTGTGTGCGGCGACCCCGGTCCATCGCGTCGCGGTTGCGGCCACCGTCGTGATCGGCTTCGCCCTGCTGTGGCTGCTGCTCCTACGCCTGGTCGTCGACACCACTCAGGCCATGCGAGGCGATATCCGCGCAACCGTGGAGGCCAATCTCCGGCTGTCGCATCGCGACCAGCTCACCGGGCTCCCCAACCGCGAGGCGCTGGAGTCTGCGGCGGAGGCCGCGCTCACGTACTCGCTCGGCCGCGGTCGGCGGGTCGCGCTTCTGCTCATCGATCTCGACCGCTTCCGCGAGATCAACGACACTCTCGGGCATCGCTTCGGCGACGAACTGCTCACCGGGATCGGTCCCAGGCTGGCGGGCGCGTTGCGGGAGCACGATCTGATCGCCCGCGTGGGTGGCGACGAGTTCGTGATCCTGCTGACCGATCTTGCGTCCAGCGAAGAGGCCGATGCGGTTGCCCAGAGGGCGGTCGACGCGCTGCATGCGCCGTTCGTGG
>JAYUDQ010000362.1:0-1888 GCA_043739745.1 Acidimicrobiia bacterium
GCGTCCCGGTAGAGGAAGGTCACCGCGGCACCCGCGGCGATGGCTGCGAACAGCGCAGGAAGGGCATCGACGGCAGGCAGCGTGGCCGCGATCTCGGGGGCATCGGTAGGTGAGCCGGCCGAGGACTCGCCGAGCTTCCAGGCCCCGTCACCCGCACCCAGACCCTCGATCTGCACGACGCGTGCGGCGAGGTGCAGCGCGGAGAGCTCGTCCGGGGCCAGGCCCGGATCACGCAGGTAGTAGTCGTCGGCCGCGATCCGGTAGCCGATCTGCGTCTCGGTGGCGTCGCCCGCCAGCGATTCCATGCTGAGCGGGAGCCCCAGGTCGCGAAGGACCTCCTTGTCCCGTTCGAACTGACGCCGGAACGACGCCTTCTCGTCCGGATAGCCGGGCACGCGTGAACGGAGCTCGTCGGCGCTCAGCGGCCGCTCGGCCGCGAGCAGCGCGGCGGTGAGGTTGACGAGGCGTTCGATGCGGCTCAAGGTCCGGCCAGCCTAGGGGTGGTCCCCTCGGGATTGCGGACGCTTCGGTGGGTAGAACGCGCCCGCGTGCAGAGTCCGGTTTCTACGCCGAGGGACGGCGGATGCCCAGTCAGGCGTGGATCACCATTGCCGCGGCCGCGACGCCGGCCGCGGCGGCGAAAGCGAACGGGAGTGCGTCTTCGCTCGCGCTGCGGCCCATGGTGGTCACCACCACACCGGCAGCCGACAGTTGCGCCGCAATGTCACCGACATCGATGGCGCGCACGTCGTGCGCGCCGAGCGCGCCGATGCCGGCGGCCAGCTCCATGGATCCGACGGGGACGGGAACGGTGACCGGGACGGCATGGGCCAGCGCCGTTCGGGTGTGATGGCTGATGCCCTGATGGCGGGCCCGGGCATCCGCGCCGCCGGCCCGGACGCACAGGATCGGGCGGCCTCCGATGGCCGTTGCGTCGGCGACGATGGCGACGACCTCGTGTGCGGTCGTGCCGAGCGCGGTGCCGGTACCGACCACGCCCGGACCCATGGCCACCACCACCGCGTCGGCGCCGAGCACGTGCACCGCGACACAAAGCGCGCTTATGACATTCACCGCTTCCTCGTCGCCGCCGAAGGAATGGCCTGCGGTCACGACGCCGGCGATGAGCTCACGATCCCGCAGATCGGCCACCAGGTCGCTGAGCGCCAGGGGAAGCGCGCCGCCATCGGTCATCACGTACACGAGCCGTCGCCCTGGCGCATGCGCGGCGAAGGCGACGGCTACCGCCGCCAACTGGCTGTGCAGCGAGCAGGCAACAACAGGCACACCCTCGATGCGCTGCGGCAGATCGGGATGGCGCTCCTCGGATGCGCCGGTGTCGGCCTGCAGCGACGTGTAGCGCAGTTTCATGATGTGCCCACCGCCGGGCAGATCGAGGGATCTGCGGGAGAGGTTCCAGTGCACCACGTGCCAGCCACCGGTGCCCAGCCCGAGGTCGACCGCCGTCGTGTTGCAGACGACTTCGTCGCCGACGACGACGTCACCGGTCAGTGCCATGAGATTGTATGCACGCTGATCAGTTCCACCGATGCGGACGAGCAGGCGTTGCAGGCCCTTGCGTTCAACCAGGACCTGGACGACCGGACCGGTGCGGAAGGTCGGCACGTTTCGCGGCGCTCGTCTACAGCGACGCGATGAGCTTGTCGACCCGGTCGTCCTTCGACTTGAACGGGTCCTTGCACAGCACAGTGCGCTGCGCCTGGTCGTTCAGCTTCAGGTGCACCCAGTCGACGGTGAAGTCGCGCTTGCGCTCTTTGGCCCGCTTGATGAAGTCGCCTCGGAGCTTGGCCCGGGTCGTCTGGGGAGGCGTGTCGACCGCGATGTCGATCGCTTCGTCCGTACACAGACGTTCGATGAACCCACGGTC
>JAYUDQ010000363.1:0-1888 GCA_043739745.1 Acidimicrobiia bacterium
GCGCGGGCACGATATCATTTCGGCGGAAGTGAGTGCGGCGATCGAGTCCGACGACTACATGACCGCCACCTACCGCGGACTCGTTCGAGCATCATGGAGGTCATGTTCCTCGCCCCGTTCACGGGTGAGCGACTACTGCCGGCGCCCGTGCACCGGTTGGGGCCTGACGACTCATGGATGCTCGCCGAGGAGTTGGGGGTTCTCGGCAAGGTGTTCGATCAGCACACGTTCAACATGGAACGGGTGCATCTCGGCCTCGAAAGCACGCGTCAGCCCGGTATCACGCTCTGCAACTACCAGGAGAGTTAGGTCCGCTGGCTCCACACCGTCTTGGGAGAATGGTTGGAGGAGGAGTAGCGATGTACGGAGTTCTCCACCCATTCGGCAAAGCGCTATACGACCAAAAGCACGAAGGCATCGTCGGAGTCACGCAGACCGACGGGCAGACCGGTCGTTTCCACAGTGATGGCTCGTGAATCGACGGCGCGAAGTCCGATGTCGACCCGCAACTGTGCGGTTGGGTCGGCGGGCCCGCGAGCGCAACACCGTCTCCAGACAGAACAGAAAGTGAGTTGATCCATGGGTGCCAAAAAATTCAGATTCGGGGCCAAAGCCACTCGGGCCACGTCCGGGGACGAGTGGGCGATTCTCGCCCGCACCGCGGAGGACCTGGGATATGCCAGCTTTCAGATCGACGACCACTTTGGGAACCAGCTCGCAGCTGTCCCGGCGATCATGGCCGCAGCCTGTGCGACTTCGCGGATCCTCGTCGGCCCGCATGTGGCCGGTGTCGATTTTCGCAACCCGGTGATGTTCGCCAAGGAATGCGCCACCATCGACATATTGAGCGGGGGCCGGTTCATTCTCGGCATCGGCGCAGGATGGTCTCAGGACGACTACGCGATCGCGGGTATCCACCAGGACAACGCGCTCACCCGAATCGAGCGTCTGACGGAGGCGGTCGCCGTGTTGCGGGGCCTCTGGGGTGAAGGTAAATACTCCTTCGACGGCAAGCATTACCGGGTCGCCGAGGTCGATGCGAAGCCCAAGCCGGCGTCGAACATCCCGATCATGATCGGCGGTGGCGGCCGCAAGGTGCTCACCCTCGCGGCGCAGCAGGCCGACATCGTCGGGATCAACCCCAAGATCGTGGCCCGCTCGATCAACCCACGATCTATGAGCACTGCCGCGGCCGAAGCGGTCGACGAGAAGGTCGGATGGGTGAAAGAGGCAGCCGGGTCACGGTTCGACGACATCGAGTTGCAACTCCAGGTGTTCAAGACCGTGGTCACGGACTCTCCGGCCGAGGTCGCCGAACAACTCGCGCCCGCGTTCGGTTTGCCTCCGGAGGTCCTCCTGTCTGCACCCTTCTTCCAGATCGGCAGCGTCGAGCAGATCGCCGACAATCTGCAGGCGGCGCGCGAGCGGTGGGGCGTCAGCTACATCGTGTTCCAGAACGACGGCACGATCCCGATGGGCCCGGTGGTGTCCAAGCTCGCCGGAACATAAGTGCAACGCCCGGATCGCTCATCCGCCGATGGTGCGACCGGATGCCCAGTAGGGGGCGCGCAGCTCGCGCTTGTTGAACTTGCCCATCGGTGTCCCGCGGATCGATTGGACGTGATCAATCGAGCGAGGGAACTTATCTTGTAACTGGCCAAACGCTCGCGGCACCACGTGATCAGGTCGCTGCTGCTAAGTCGGTTCTCGCAATCGACGGGCACCCACCACGAGCGCCTTGACCTCCTCACCCATATCGCTGTTCGGTACGCCGATTACGGCCGCGTCCACGACCTGTGGATGCTCGATGAGGACCTGCTCGGATTCGGCGCAGGTGGGCCTCGGCCGTCGTCTGCGGATCGTTCGAGTAGACGACACGGCGGCCCGT
>JAYUDQ010000364.1:0-1888 GCA_043739745.1 Acidimicrobiia bacterium
CAGGCCTTCGAATAGCGAGTCAGATGCCGGCGACCATCCGGGCCAACTGGTACTCCGGATTGTCGGCGGCGAGTCGCTCGAGCCGGTACTTGCTCTCGAACAACGCCACCAGGCTCCCATCCGAGCGATTGACGACACGCGCCCCGATCATGCCCCGCAGCTTCTCCGCAGTGGCTTTGTCGGTGCGTCGGGCGACGACATAGGGGCTGCCGCTCATCTCCACCGCGGCCCCGAACTCGTGCTCGAGCCGGTGGGAGAAGACGTCGAACTGCAGTGAACCCACCGCCGCGAGGATCGGCGCCTGATCACCGATGTCGGGGTCGCGCAGAACCTGCACAACGCCCTCGTCGTCGAGCTGTGCCAGCCCACTGCGGAATTGCTTGAACCGGCCGGTGTCCTTCGGCCGGACGGTGGTGAACACCTCAGGATCGAATGTCGGGATGGCCGGGAACGTGACGGGCGGTCCTTCGTAGAGGGTGTCGCCGATGCGAAGGTCGCGGGCGTTCACCAGCCCGACGATGTCGCCTGGGAACGCCTCGTCGACGGTGCCGCGCTCGACGCCGAACACACTTGTGGCGTGCTTGGTGCCAAAAGGTTTGCCGGTCGCGGCCCGGGTGAGCGTCATGCCCCGTTCGAAGCGACCCGACGTCATCCGCACGAACGCGATGCGATCCCGGTGCGAGGGGTCCATGTTGGCCTGCATCTTGAACACGAAGCCGCTGCACAGCTCGTCGAGCTGGCGGGGCTTGCCATCGACGTCGGTGCGCGCGGTCGGCGATGGGACGAGATCGACCACCGCGTCCAGAAGCTGGCCGACCCCGAAGTTGGTGATGGCCGAGCCCGCGAACACCGGTGTCGAGTCGCCGCGGAGAAATGTGTCGACGTTGAGCGTCTGTCCGGTGGCATCGAGCAGTTCGACGTCGTCACGGGCCGTCTCGTACGCGGCGCCCTCTTCCGACAGGGCCCGCTCTGGGCTGACGATCTCGTCCATGGCCATCGTCGCACCGCGGGCGGTGCGGGTGAAGCGGTGGAAGTCGCCGGTACGCCGGTCGATCACGCCGCGGAAGTCGCCAGGGTCGCCGACCGGCCAGGTGACCGGTGTGGGCTGGAGGATGAGGCGTTCCTCGATCTCGTCGAGCAGCTCCAGGGGCGAGCGGCCGGGCCGGTCCATCTTGTTGAGGAAGGTGATGATCGGCAGGTCGCGGGCGCGGCACACCTCGAATAGCTTGAGCGTCTGCGCTTCGAGGCCCTTTGCGGAGTCGAGCACCATGACGACTGCATCGACCGCGGTGAGCACGCGGTACGTGTCCTCCGAGAAGTCGCGGTGGCCGGGCGTGTCGAGGAGATTGACGACGCAGTCGCGGTAGCTGAACTGCAGCACCGTCGAGGTGATCGAGATGCCGCGCTTCTGCTCCATCTCCATCCAGTCGGAGGTGGCGGCGCGTCCGCCCTCACGAGCATGGACGGCACCCGCCCGCTGGAGTGCGCCTGCGTAGAGCAGGAACTTCTCGGTGAGCGTCGTCTTGCCGGCGTCGGGATGGCTGATGATGGCGAACGTCCGACGACGCTTCGCCTCGTCGATGATGCGCGCGCTCAACGGCTCTGACTCTCCTGCGGGACGGGGACCAATGATCGTACCGCCGGTCAGCCGTGCCGCCCGCGCATCAGGTTCCGGTGAAGGACGGCGGGCGCTTCTCCAGGAACGACTTGACGCCTTCGCGATGATCCGCCGTCTGGAACAGCTCACCGAGGCGGGATGCCACCCACGACCCGAGGTCGTTCCAATCGGGATCCAGCGTGCGCCGGAGTCCGGCTTTGATCTGCTGGACCGCGAGTGGCGGGTTGGACGCGATCTTGGTGGCCAGCGCCATCGCCGACGGCAGCAGAT
>JAYUDQ010000365.1:0-5156 GCA_043739745.1 Acidimicrobiia bacterium
AACGATTGCCTCCGTCGCCTCTACGTCCAGCGGAAGCACCCCGAGGGCAAGGTTGATCCCTGCCGCGACGCCCTTGATACGGGCGATCTCGTGGATGACGGTCAGTGGGAACACCTCCCCGGATATTGGGAAGTTGGCGATCGCGAGGTCGGTCTGCGGACCCCACCATGTCAGCGCGGCAACGGTTTCGGGGGGCTCTACGTTTCCCACGTCGGTCCTTGGGCGCATGTCTGGCACCGCACCGGTCTACCCGCTCGGCGGGCTCTGCGAACGACGGAGCGTCTTCGGCGTCCCCTACCATCGAGCGCCGTGACCGATGCCGACGTGCTCGCCCTGTTCGAGTCGTGCGACGCGCTCCTGCATGGCCACTTCGTCCTGACCAGCGGCCGCCATGCCGACACGTACTTCGAGAAGTTCGATGTGCTGCGCTGGCCCGACCACGTGCAGGCGCTCTGCACGGAGATCGCAGCCAGGGTCGTGGCCGTTCCGATCTCCGTCGATGTCGTGCTCGGGCCGACGACACTCGGCATCGTGCTGGCCTACGAGCTGGCCAAGCAGCTCGGCGTGCCCGCCGCCTATGGCGAGAAGGGCCCTGACAGCACCCGCTTCACGAGACGGCCCGACGACATCCCCGCGGGAGCTCGCGTGCTCGTCGTCGACGACGTGCTCACCACCGGGGGTTCCGTGCGGGAATGCATGGCGCTCGTGGAGTCCGTAGGCGCGCATACGAGTGGAGTAGCGGTGCTCGTCGACCGGTCGGGCGGTCGCGTCGCATTCGGGGCCGCCCCCCTCGTGAGCGCGCTCAGCCTCGATGTCCAGAGCTGGGGCCCCGACGACGTGCCCGAGTGGCTGGCTGCGGTCCCGGTCTCGCAGCCGGGCTCGACCGGTAAGAAGGCATAGGTCGGGCGTCTCGTGGTGCGTGCCTGCGGCGGTGCGTGCCTGCGGCGGTGACGGCGAACTCGAGCAGCCACGCCGACCTTTGGAAGATTCGCCCGCTGTGACCGGGCAAAGGTTCCGAAGTTGGAAGCCGCCCTGCGCGAGTGTTAGCGGCCTTGGAACGTCGGCGGCCGCTTGGACACGAAGGCGGCCATGGCCTCGACCGCGTCGGTGGTGGACGCGATGGTGACCGTCTGGGTCCAGCCCTCGGCCTCGAGGGCCTGATCCATCGACATGTGGCTTCCCTCGTTCAGAAGGCGCTTCGTGAGCCGGAGTGCGATCGGCGGACCGGCAGCGAGGCGACGGGCCCAGTCGCTGACGAAGGCGTCGAGCGCGTCGGGCTCGACGACGCGGTTCACGATCCCGATGCGCTCGGCCTCGGCCGCGGAGATGACGTCAGCCAGGAACGCCAGTTCCTTCGCCTTGTGCAGACCGATGAGGCGCGGCAGCAGCCAGCTCGCCCCGAAGTCGATGGCCAGGCCGCGCTTGGCGAAGATCTCGCTGAAACGGGCGTCGCTGGCGGCGACGATGAGGTCGCAGCCGAGCGCCAGGTTGCAGCCTGCACCAACGGCCACGCCCCGCACCTTCGCGATCACCGGCATCGGCAGCCGGTGGAACGCGAGCGCTACTTCCGAGACCTTGCGCATGGCGATGAGCTGATGCGGCTTGTCCTCCTTCGCCGGACCCGACAGGTCGGCACCGGAGCAGAAGTCACCGCCCGCGCCGGTGATCACGACGACGCGCGCCGCGAGCCCGTCGGAGAGCTGCCGGAGCACCACGAGCATCTCGTCCCACATCTGCTCGTTCATGGCGTTCTTCTTCGACGGGCGGTTGAGTGTGATCGTGACCGCGCCGTCATCGTCACCCGAGCCGTGCTCCACGATCAGCGTCTCGTAGCTCTGCGTTGCGCTCATGGGGTGCGACCGTACCCGGACCGGGTCTGCAGAACCCATCGCGGTAACCATTCCTGCCACACGGTCGTGCCGGCAGGTTGCGCGCAACGGGTTGCGCTCGGCCTTCCTTCTCGTGCACTCAGTGCCCCGCAGAGCGACTGAGTGCACGAGCATGACCAACCACGACGTCTCGAACGCCACCCCACTTCGCTCAGACGGCGCGGGGCGTTCGAATCGCGGGCGAGATGCGAGGTGCGCGCGGGTTGGGCCGGGGTCAGGCGTGTTGTAATTGCCTCGTGTCGTTGTGCGTGTCGGTACAAGCAAGTCCGAGGGATCGGGCGTCGTGGTTGGCGTTGGCGGTGGAGGTCGAGGGCGCCGCGTTCGACGGTCTCTACGTGAGCGACCATCCGGGCACCGGGCCCGCCCCGTTCGTTGCGCTCGCTGCGGCAGCGGCGGTCACTGAACGAATCCAGCTCGGGACCTGCGTGCTGAACGCGGGCGTCTGGGATCCCGTAGCGCTCGCCAGCGAGGTTGCGACCTTGGATGTCGTGTCGGGCGGACGGGCCGTGCTTGGGGTGGGAGCAGGACACACCCCCCGAGAGTGGATCTCCACGGGTCGCGCGTATCCGTCGCCGGGCGCGCGGGTCGACCGGATGGTGGAGTTGATCGAGGCCGCTCAGGCGTTGCTGCACGGCGAATCCGTGTCCCACCAAGGGAGCCACTACACGCTGGTCGATGCGGTCCTCGCCGACCCACGACCCGTTCGAGATCGGGTTCCGCTCATGGTGGGCGGCAACGGCACCCGAGTGTTGCGCTTCGCGGCCCAGCACGCTGACGTCGTCGGCGTGACCGGCCTGGGCCGCACCTTGGCCGATGGTCACCGTCACGAGGTCGACTGGAGCCCGTCCGGGCTTGGGCGCATCATCGAGATTGTCCGTTCGGCTGCCAACGCGTCAGGATGTCGTCCGCAGATCGAGGCACTGGTCCAACACGTCGAAATCACCGACAACGGCCCTGCCGCTGCGGAGCGACTGGCGGCGCATGTTCCTGGTGCCTCCATCGATGACCTGCTCAATACGCCGTTCGTGTGGATCGGGACCGTCGCGGAGATCAGGGAGAAGCTCGACGGGTACCGGACCAGCCTCGGCGTCGAGCGCTACATGGTGCGTGATCCCGCGATCAAACAGGTCTCCGAGATTGTCGACATCGCGACTCCCTGAGCAGCCAGACTGTCGCTGACGCGGAGTCTCAAGTGCGGTTCGGCCGCATGCCTCAAGCCGATAGGCCATCGCGGCGATTGCGGGCGGCCACCTGACCGCGGGAGGCTGACCGTAATATCTGTAGGCGTGGTGATCAGTTGTTGTGTCCGAGCTTGGTCGCAGCTGCCGTCCAGAAGGTTTCGAGGACCGGGGCACCGCCGGGGCCCCCGAGTTCTGTCTGGGTGAGCAGGATCGCGATGCTCGCATCAGACGGAACGACGTAGGCCGAGGTGCCGGTGCCGCCGACCCAGCCGTAGCGGCCGACTACGTTCCACGGGTGGTGGATCGCAATGTCGACACCGCCGCCGTACCCCCATGACTGACCGTCGAGGAACACGGTATCTGTGGCACGGATCGAGGGAGTCAATTGGTCGGTCATCATCGCCGAGACGAGCGAACTCGGGAGCAAATTGCGTCCCCCGTCGAGGAGCATCCGCTGAAACGCCAACAGGTCCGCCGCGGTTGACACGTATCCGCCGGCACCCGACGTGAAGGCGGGCTCGCTCGCCCATTGGCCATCCGGCGCGTCCACGACTGCGAGGGCGCCGTCGTCAGCGAGGCGGTAGTAGGTGGTAACCCGGCTGTCAGCGTGTGGCGGAAACGAGAAGCCGGTGTCGTTCATGGCGAGAGGTTCGAAGATCCGCTCATCGAGGTAGTCGCCGAAAGATTGGCCGCTGACTCGGGCGACGAGAACACTGAGAATATCGAAAGCCGTGTTGTAGGTGAAGCCTTCGCCCGGCTGATGCAGCAGGGGGATCTTCGCAAGAATCGCCATCCAGTCGTCGGGCGCAGGCACAAGCTGCGGTTGGGGCGGGCCTTGGTGGAGTCCTCCCATCAACCCTGCGACGACCGGCGCCGAGAAGTCCGAAGGGAACCCGTGCCCGTTCGTCGAACGCAACAGATCGCGGACGGTGATCGGCCGAATGGCCGCAACGGTGTCGTCAATCGGCGACATCAGCTTCCTCAGTACTCGCGGCGCAGCGAGCTCAGGTAGGACGCCGCCGATCGGATCGTCGAGTCGCAGGTAACCCTCGGCGACCAGCATCAGGACCGCAGCCGCGGTGATCGGCTTGCCAGCAGAAGCGATTCGGAACAACGAATCCTCCCGCATCACCGGACCGTCGACCGTCTGCGCGCCGAGCACCGTCACGTCGACGTCGTCAGCTCTCGCGATGACAGCGACAAGGCCGGCTACCTCGCCCGAGTCGACATGGACGGCGAGCGCATCACGTACCGAAGTCACACCGACGAGTTTCGCTCCCCCGTGAGAACGCAGCAACATCGAAGTGACGCGGGCGGGTCTTCCGCGACGCCGCGGTTCGGCCCGGCCGCTCCGCAACGCAGCCCCCACGAGGCGTGCGTCAGGGCGTGATGGCGAACGAGGCGAGCACCTGCGCCGCGATCGCCGCGTCGCCGGTCACCACCACCGGCGCGGTGCCGGGATCGATGCGCCCGCACGTCAGGCATGCGATCGTCCGGTCGTCCATGGTCAGGACGACCGTAGGAGCGTCGAGCGTCGATTCCTCGACGGCGACGGTCTCGGACCCGCCGACGCAAGCAGCGGCCCGGAACGGTACCGGGCCGGACACGTCGACGAGCAGGCTGGTGCCGACCGGTGCCCCGGAACGGCCGAGAATGAACGGCAGCGCGCTTACTATGCGCGCATATGATATGAGCGCTGCGTCAGAGTCGAGGTTGCCCTCGTGACCCGTTGCCCGCCGGACGTCCTGCTCATGCGCCCAGCAGTCGAACGTTCGCGTGCCGAACACGCCGGCGGCCGACGACAGCCGCCCGGTCGGTCCGGGAACCTGGTCATCGGCTGCGGGGGTGAGCTCGGCGAAGGCGGCACGGCGGGTCTCGATCACCCGGCGCAGCTCGGCCACGACGTCGGCGTTCGGCCAGGCCCGGCGCACATCGACAGGACCTTCCATGAACCGCCCGAGATCGTCACGGATATGCGTGAGACCTTCCGGGAGCACATGTTCCGGCTGGGGCCAGCCGAGGATCACTGCCTCAAGGCCGCTGACATGGCTGATGTTGTCCTTGACGTCCCATCCCGGCAGATCGG
>JAYUDQ010000366.1:0-1882 GCA_043739745.1 Acidimicrobiia bacterium
CACACGGTGTCGATCACGCTGAAGCGGACCAACACCGGCTCGATCGGCCTCCAGTCCGCGGTGCCCTCGGCGCCGGGCTCGCTCGCCGGCACGAATTCGTACAATCACTACTACAACATGAACATCCAGAATTGCTACGCCGGCATGTCGCTGACGGGCAACTCGAACCTGTTTGACGACGGCAACGTCGTCAGCGTCGCCGACGGCGGCACGACCACGATCGGTGGGGGAGCGGCCGGCGACATCGGCAACGGCACGCCCAGCACGTTCGGCATTCGCGCGGCGAACCAGAGCAACGCGACCATCTCGTTCTGCAGCGTGCGCAATATGCTGGGCACCAGCGTCGGCTCGGTGGACGGCATCGCGCTCGACAACCTGCCGGCCTCGAACCTGACGAGCGGGTTGTGCACGATCGCCTACAACTCGGTGTATGGCTTGACGAGCACGGCCACCAACGCCGGCCGCGTCACGGGTATTCGCGTCAACCTGACTACGGAGCCTGCCAGCGTCTCGCGCATCTTCAACAACTTCGTCTACAACCTGAACTCGGCCAGCACGGTGACCGCCACGCGCCGGCTCGTGGGTATCATGGTGCAGGACGGCGGCACCGGTACCGGCGCCACGCACAACGTCGACTTCAACACCGTGCGGCTGCAGCCCTCGGCGGTGACGTTCTCGAACTCCTGCTACGAGGTCAGCTCCGTGGGCCCCGTGGTGAACACGCGCGACAACATCTTCGCCAACTTCACCGGTACCCAGTCGGTTTCGGCCAAGCACTACACCTGGGTGTCGCCGGCCTCCGGCCAGCTGGGTGCTGCCGGATCGGTCTCCGACTACAACCTGCTGTACCTCGCGAACTCCGCGAATGGCTTCACCGGCCTTTCGGGCGGTGATCGCGCGCTGCTGTCCGACTGGCAGGCGATCACCGCGAACGATGCGCACTCGCAGAACGGCGATCCGCAGTTTGTCGCACCCACCGATCCGCACATCAATGCCAGCCTGCCCACGCCGGTTGCCCAGGCGGGCTCGTACCTGGCCGGCGCCATCAACTGGGTGCCGAACGATATCGACTTCCAGAACCGCGATGGCCTGAACCCGGACATCGGCGCCGATGAAGGCGTGTTCCAGGCGCTGACCGCGAACGACATTTCGGCGTCCTCGTTCGTCGATCCCGTCGATGGCGCGACCAAAAACGTGAACGTCGCGTTCTCGCCCCAGGTCCAGTTCTCGAACACCGGCACGAGCCCCCAGACGAGCATCCCGGTGCGCTACCAGATTCGCGGGCCCCTGCCCGCGACGACGTTGGTGTACGACCAGGGGACGACCATCGGCTCGCTGATCGTCGGGGCGACCCAGACCCTCACGTTCCCCGCGGTGACGCTGGTGGCGGCCGGCAACTACGAGATCCGCGCGAGCGCCTCACTCGTGGGCGACCAGAATTCCCTGAACGACGTGAAGACCGGAACGCTCGACCTGTCGGGACCGCTCAACGGCACCTATTCGGTCGGCGCGGGCCAACCTTACCCGTTCAATACGCTGACCAATGCCATCACGCGCATTGGCGCGGTCGGGCTGACGGGGCAGGTCGTCTACCAATTGGTCAGCTCCACCTATAGCGCGGGAGAAGTGTTCCCGATCAACCTGAATACGATCCCCAACGCTTCTGCCGTCAACACCTTCACGCTGCGGCCCGCCCCGGGGGGCACCGCGACGGTCTCGGGCTCATCGATCCGCGCGCTGCTGGTGCTCAACGGCGCCGACTACGTGACGATCGACGGCTCGAGCAGCGTCGGTGGCACGACGCGCGACCTGACCTTCCTGAACACCTCGGCGACGTCCTCGAGTGCCGTGGTGTGGGGCCAGACCAACGGCGCCGACCCGG
>JAYUDQ010000367.1:0-1878 GCA_043739745.1 Acidimicrobiia bacterium
GCGGGTCTGAACGCGCTCGAGGCGGAACTGGCGAAGGGCCCGCGTGTGGTGTCGGTGGCGGACCCGTTGTCGATGCCGCCGGAGGCGGGGATGATCTCCCGCGACGGGCTGACTGCACTGGTGCCGGTGCAGCAGAGGATCGGTGTGGATGCTGACCGACCCGTGGCCGCCGGCGAGCTCGGCAGCTACGTCCGCGGGCTCACCATTGCAGCTGGAGCGAAGGCAGATGTCACGGGTGAATGGCCCGTGTGGAGCGACTTCAACAAGATGAACGAGGAGGCCTTGCACAAGGCCGAACTCCTCAGCGGGCTCCCCACGCTGATCATGCTGTTTATCGCGTTCGGCGCGATACTGGCCGCCGGAATTCCGTTGCTGCTCGCAATCGCGGGCATCGCGACCGGGTTCGCCTTGCTGCACATGCTCAGCTGGATCTCGCCGATGTCGGTGTGGTCGATGAACTTCTCGATGATGATCGGCCTCGCAGTCGGCATCGACTACAGCCTGTTCATCGTCAGCCGCTACCGCGAGGAACGAGTTGAGGGCAAGACCGCAATCGCCGCGATCGAGAACACGATGTCCACCGCCGGCAAGGCCGTCTTCCTTTCCGCACTCACCGTCGTGCTGTCGCTGTCTGCCGTGTTCCTGGTACCGGTCATGGTGTTCCAGACGATGGCGCTCGGCATGATCCTGTCGGTGATCGCCGTTGCGCTCGCCGCCCTCACCCTGCTGCCGGCCGTGCTCGTCGCCATGGGTGACAAAGTGCTCGTCCCCCGCAACGAGAAGGACCCTGACATCGTCGCCGAAGGACGCTGGGCCAAGTGGACCGGTGTAGCACTTCGCCGCCCCGGCATGGTCCTCACCATCGGCCTCGTCCTGCTCGGCACGCTCATCATCCCAGCGTTCGGCATGAAGCTCGGCATGCCCGGCGCACGTGTCGTCGACACCGGCCGCACCAGCCGTGACGGCTACGAGACGCTCGTCGCGTCATTCGGACCCGGCGCCGCCGCGCCCGCCTTCATCACCGTCAACACCGCCGACGCACAGAAGGTGATCGACACGGCCAAGACCACCACGAACGTCGTCGACGCGCGCATCGTCGCCCAACCCTCCCCCACGGGTCGCGTCGTCGTGCGCGTCACCCCCGGTACACCGATCGACAACCCGGCCACCGCCACCATGATCGACGACCTGCGAACACAGCTCGATCACTCCGTGCCGAACGCGCTCGTCGGCGGCCCTTCGGCACAGAACCACGACCTCACCAACGTGCTCACTGGTCGCGCGCCCTATGCGATCGTCGTCATCCTGATCGTCGCCTTCTTACTGCTGCTGGTGGTGTTCCGCAGCGTTGTCATCGCCACGTTCTCCATCCTCATGAACCTGGTCACCGTCGGTGCAGCATTCGGCTTCGCCACCTTGGTGTTCCAGCACGGATTCGGGACCGGGCTCATCGGCGTCCATCACCAGGGCTTCGTCGACGCATGGGCGCCCCTGTTCTTCTTCGCCCTGCTCTTCGGCCTGTCGATGGACTACCAGCTATTCCTGCTCGCAGCGATCAAGGAGCGCTACCAAGCCACGGGCGACACCCGACGCGCCATCGGCGAGGGCATCGCCCGCACCGGCCGCCCCATCACCAACGCCGCAGCGATCATGATCATCGTGTTCATTGCCTTCGGCGTGACCGGACCCATCCCACCGACCGAACTCGGCCTCACCCTCGCCATGGCAGTGCTGCTCGACGCCACCGTCGTCCGAGTGATGCTCGTCCCGGCCACCATGGCCCTCCTCGGTGAGAAGAACTGGTACGCCCCGAAGTGGCTCCAGAAGGTCCTGCCCCACGTGAATTTCAGCCACTGACCCCCCGTGCGCGACGTCGGC
>JAYUDQ010000368.1:0-12501 GCA_043739745.1 Acidimicrobiia bacterium
GAGCGCTGCGTAGAGCGTGCCCATCTCGGGGCTCTCGATACCGCTGCCGTCGACTCCCTTCCAACTTGCCTGCTCGACGCCGTGCAGCCGCTCCATGACGACCTGGGGCGCGAGACCGTCGGCGATCTCGATGGTCACACCGGCATCCTCGGCTCGCCGCTCGGCTTGGCGGATGTTGCGCCGGAACGTTCTCGTGCGACGTGCCTGCCACGCTTCGAGGCCGCCACCGAGCGCGGCGACGCAGCGGTCGGTGTCGGGTCCGGCCAGCACTCGTGCGTGAGGGGCGAACGCGGCGACGACGGCGCGGTCCAGCGGACTTCCCTCGGCGATGCCGGAACACGCGAGCAGCCGCCAGCCCGGGTCGGCGATGAGCCACGCTGCGACGTCCCGGCAGAAGCGCTCGAGGGTATGGGTGTCCTCGGCCGACGACACGATGGCCGAGCCGAACGCCCACGTCGCGTCCATCGGCAGCAGTGCGCCCGACCCGTCCTCGAGGTGCCGGCGGGCGAAGGCGAACTGTCCGTCCTCGCCCGCGCCGATCAGTACGTCAGAGGTGGTTGCAACGGGACTGAAGGCCGTATGGACACCGAGCATCCACGAGCTCCTGGAGCACCAGCGGTCGATCCCTTCGGTGGTTGCGACGTGGCCGTCCCACGTGAGCCGGTCGGCCCGGAGCTCATCGAGCGTGCGTTCCTCCACCGCCCCAGCTTCTCAGCCGCTACGGATGTCGAGTGTTGAGCGCCGCGCCGATGCCGATCACGATCAGCGAGATCGGTGCCAAGACCGCTGGATCGAGGTCGATCGATCCCCGCTGGTCGAGCAGGAACAGCACGCCGACGATCATGAAGAGCAGACCGCTGAAGAGGGCGAGTAGGTCGATCTTGCGGTTCAACGGTCGCTCCAATTCGCTGTGGTGACGTGGCCGACCCGGGCGACCTCGAGCTCGCCGAGACCGACCTTGGCCGCGATGTACAAGGTGCCGTCGCTCTCGGTGGTCCCAGGTTTGATTGCTTCCTGCGTGATCGCCGAGCCGCCCTTGTCGTCGCCGAACAGGACCATGTGCCCGGCCGCGGCCTTCCCTTCGACGACAACCTTCACGTCCTTCGGAACCTCGATCAGGAGTCGGCCCATGGAGACCTCGCCGGCGATGCGCACGCGCTGATGGCGCATGTCGATTCCCGAGAGATCGAGATGGAGGCTCCCGGCCGTGAGGCGGTAGCTGGGTTGCATGGTTGCGTTCGTCGGCGTGATCGATCGTTCGCCGAAGCCGCCGCTCCACGACACGTCGATGGCCGAGCTGGCGATCAGCACGCCGCCGGTGAGCAGACCGAGCAGGATGAAGCCGCGGGGCCGGCCGAGCCAGGCGCCGATCGTGAGCACGGCCCCGAAAGCGATCAGAAGTAGCGCGAGTGCACCGTCGACATGACGGTCCGAGCCGTGGTCGAGTGCGCCGAGGCGGGCGGCCAGCAGGACGGCACCGGCCAGGGCGACGAACAGGCCCAGCGCGGCGCGCGCGAATGGCGTGCGCCCCGCTCGGCCTGCCCGCCGCCGGGCGCGGGCGGAGGGACGTCTGTCATCCCTGCGAGCGATCGCTGCTGAGGCGTCGCCGCGTTGAGCGGTGCCGGCGTCGGTCTCGGGTCCCTCGGAGCGGCCACCGTCGGGTCCGCCGGTCTCCGGTCCGTCGGAGCTGCCGCCGTCGGAGCTGCCACCGTCGGAGCTGCCACCGTCGGGGGATCCGCGACCGGACACCGTGTCCGGCCCGGACGGGTCGTCGTCACGATTGCGCTGACCCCACAGAACTGCTGCACCTCCACCGATCAGGGCGACCGGCCAGGCGATGCCGCCATCGATGCCGATCCCGATGCGATCGAGGAGCATCACCGCGCCGAGGCCGACAAGGGCTATCGCGCCGAGCTGACGGGCATCGGCCCGAGTCGGACGACGGTGCCCGTGCGACCAGCGGCCGCCTTCCCTCCACGCCACGTTCCCGTCCCGTTCGGGGAGGAGGACCCAGGCTGCGATGTAGCCGACGAGGCCGGCGCCACCGGCGAGGGTCAGCACGACCAGCGCGATGCGCACGATGACCGCATCGATGTCGAAGTACTCGGCGATTCCGCCGGCGACGCCGCTGATGATGCGGTCGTCGGAGCTTCGGTACAGCCGCCGTCGGGAGGGCGGGCCGGAGTCGCTCGGATGAGTGGTGCGGTCTGGATCGATGGTGGTCTCGTTCATGGGATCAGCGTGCGGCCTCGGGACCGTGAACACCATACGGACGGACCCTGACCCATCCCTGACTGTCCCCGAATCGGGCCAGGCCCGAACCGGCACCGCGGCCGAGCAACGGTGCCATCATCCACTCATGCGTGCGGCGAGCTTCCGATCGCGGCGACTCCGCCGTCGCTCCGAGGGACGCGTCATAGCGGGCGTGGCCAGCGGCGTGGGCGAGCAGCTCGGCATCGATCCGAACCTCGTCCGCGTGGTGCTCGTCGTGCTGACGCTGGCCGGAGGGATCGGGGTGTTCGCCTACGGGGCGGCCTGGGTGCTGCTCCCGGTCGACGACGATCCAGCACCGTTCACGAACCGCTCCTCTGGCGCGGGCGATCGTGACGTTGATGTCGTACGAGGCGTCGCGTCGGGCTCGATCGTGCTCGGCGTCGCCCTCCTGGCCCGCAAGATCAGCCCATGGCTGCCCGAACGGCTTCTTTGGCCGGGCGTCCTGGTGGCGACGGGCATGGCGATGGTGTGGCGGCGTGACCCAGCGCGGCGAAGTGGCGACCTGCTGGGCCAGATCTCCAGCCGTTCGATTCGAACCCCGGCCGACCTTGCCGCGGCTCTGTCCTCGGCCGTGTCCGGCAACGGTCGCCGGACGGTCTTGCGGATCGTCGCCGGCGGTGTGCTGATGATCCTCGGTGTCGGCACGTTCGTGGCTGCCAACGGATCGTTCGGCGCGCTGCGTCAGGGGCTGCTGGCAGGGACCGTGCTGGCCCTCGGCCTCGCCCTCATCCTCGGCCCCTGGCTCGTTCGGCTGACGACGGACCTTGCAGCCGAGCGCCGGGCCCGCATCCGCTCCGAAGCGCGTGCCGACTTCGCGGCTCACATCCATGATTCGGTCCTCCAGACACTGGCCATCATCCAACGCCGCGCCGACCGACCGCGTGAAGTCGTGACGCTGGCCCGCCGACAGGAGCGTGAGTTGCGGGCCTGGCTCTACGGCGGGGGTGTGTCGACTCCGGGTTCAGGGGCGCCGACCCTGAGTGAAGCGCTCGAGGCCGCGGCCGACGAGGTCGAGTCGCTGCATGGCGTGCGCATCGACGTCGTGAAGGCCGGCGACTGTCTGATGGACGAGGCCGTCAACGCCATCACGCTTGCCGCGCGTGAGGCGATGGTGAACGCGGCAAAGCACGCCGGTGTCGATGAGATCTCCGTGTTCGCAGAGGTGAGCGGGCGCGACATCTCGGTGTTCGTGCGTGACCGCGGCGTGGGTTTCGATGTCGGGACGATCGCCGATGATCGGCGGGGCATCAGTGATTCGATACGTGTACGTATGGAACGTGCCGGTGGGCGAGCAACGGTGTCGTCGTCGCCGGGCGAGGGGACCGAGGTTGAGCTGAACATTGGGAACTCGGTCGCAGTCGCACGGGGCGAATCAATGAGGTCCGGACCGCAGGAGGATCAACCATGACTGATGATGTGCGCAAGCGCGTACGGGTGTTCCTCGTCGACGATCACCACATCTTCCGCGTCGGGGTGAAGGCTGAACTGGCCGCGCATGTCGATGTGATCGGTGACGCTTCGGAGGTCGAGCCGGCGATCGAGATGATCGGCGAGCGGCTGCCCGACGTCGTGCTCATCGACGTACACATGCCGGGCGGGGGCGGCGAGGCGGTGATCCGCGGCGTGTTGCCCCGTCATCCCAACGTCCGCTTCCTGGCCCTCTCGGTGTCCGACGCGCCGGACGACGTGATCGCCATCATCCGTGCCGGTGCCCGCGGCTATGTGACCAAGACGATCAGCGGCCCAGAACTCGCCGACGCCATCCAGCGGATCGCGGCCGGCGATGCCGTGTTCTCGCCTCGCCTGGCCGGCTTCGTGCTCGACGCGTTCGCCATGAGCCCGAGCGGTGTGCGGATCGACGAGGAGCTCGATCAGCTGACGACGCGCGAGCGTGAGGTGCTGCGCCTCATTGCCCGTGGCTACGCGTACAAGGAGATCGCCCGGCAGCTGACGCTCTCGGTGAAGACGATCGAGACGCACGTGTCCTCGGTGCTGCGCAAGCTGCAGTTGTCGAATCGCCATGAGCTGACGCGTTGGGCCAACGACCGGCGGTTGATCTGAGCTGAGCTCATAGTTCGGCGGGGTGACGAGCCGACCAGCGGCAAAGCCCCGCACAGCAGTGCTCGACGGGTCGTACCATCGGTCCAATGCGCAAGACGCTGCTCACGGCCTGCCCACTCGACTGCCCGGATTCATGCAGCCTGCGCGTGGAGGTCGAGGACGGCCGGCTCCTGGCCGTCGATGCCGCGCCCGCCGAGGTCGCCGCAAACGCCTTCACGCAGGGCTTCATCTGCAAGAAGGTGAAGCACCACGGCGAGCGAGTCCACGGCACTGACCGCGTGCTCACGCCGCTCGTGCGCGTAGGCCCCAAGGGTACGGCAGCATTCCGGGAGGCGAGCTGGGACGAAGCCATCGCACTCGTTGCCAACCGTATGCGCGCATGCATCGCTGGGCCCGACGGGCCCGCGGGGATCGTGCCCTACCTCTACAACTCGTCGGCCGGGTTGGCGGCAGCGTCGTCGATCGGGCCCGAGCTGTTCGACCATCTCGGAGCCTCGTACGTGCCGCACACGATCTGCGCGGCAACCTCGGGCCATGCCGTCCGCTCGGCGATCGGCGGGATGCTCGCCTCGGACCCGATGGACATCGCGCACAGCGATGCGATCGTCGTCTGGGGCGCGAACCCGTCCGTGTCGAACACGCACCTGCCACCGCTCATCAACACGGCCAAGCGCACGAACGGCGCCCGCGTGATCGTTGTCGACCCGCGGGCGACGGCAATGGCCCGCCGTGCCGACGTCCATCTGCCGATCCGGCCCGGTACCGACGCCGTCCTGGCGATGGCGATCACGGCTGAGCTCGAACGCCGAAATGCGCTCGATCACGATTTCATAGGTGCGCATACGAATGGTTGGGAAGAGTTCCTCGTTGCCTGCGAGCGGTGGACGGTCGCCGCGGCGGCGGAGTTGTGCGGGCTTGCCATTCCAGACATCGAGGCCGCGATCGGCATTCTCCAAGGCGCTCGGCGGCCGTTCGTCCGCCTCGGGTGGGGGATGGAGCGCAACCACAACGGCGGCGCAGCGATCAGCTCCGTGCTTGCCATGCGGCTGGCGCTCGGCCGTTTCGGCGCGCGGGGGAGTGGCTTCGTGCTCTCGACCGGCGCGGCGATGCCGTGGGACGGGCATGCCTTCCGGACGGCGCCGCAGGATCGGGCCCAGCCGCGTCGCCAGGTCAACCAGAACCTGCTCGGTCCGATGCTGTGCGATCCCGGGCTCACACCGGCGATTCGGGTGCTCTTCGTACAAGGTGCGAACCCGGCGCTCATGAACCCGGATCAGGCCGCGGTGCTTCGCGGTCTCGCCCGTGAAGACGTCTTCACCGTCGTACACGACCAGGTGATGACCGACACGGCGCGCTGGGCCGACGTCGTGCTGCCGGCGACCACACACTTCGAGGCCGACGACGTCGCCGGTTCCTACGGAAGCCTGGTCGTGCAGCCCTTCTCGGCGGTCATCGACCGTGTGGGGCAGAGCCGCACGAACACGGAGGTGATCGCCGACCTTGCGACTCGGCTCGGGGTCGATCTCGGTCCGACCGATCCGGCAGCGCTCCTGGTCCGGGGGCTGGGATCGAACGATTCCAGTGCACGAGTGCTGCGCGAACCGGGCCGTACGCTCCCGTTCGTGGACACGTTCCCGACCTTCCCCGATGGCAAGGCCCGCTTCCCGGTCCCGGTCTACGAGCCGCTATCAGCCGATCCGCATGCGCTCACGCTGCTGTCCCCCGCTTCTCCGCGCGCCATCAACTCGATCTTCGGGGAGGGCGCGCACGAACCGGTCATCACGGTCCACCCGATCGACGCAGCGTCGCGTGGCGTTGTCGACGGGCGCCTTGTGCGGGTGTTCAACGCGCTCGGGTCGATCGAGGTCCGGGTGCGCGTCGACGCAGAGACCCGACCGGGCGTGGTCGTGCTTCCGAAGGGCGACTGGAGCCGGAACTACGGGAAGTCGGGTTTCACCGTGAACGTGCTGACGCCTTCGGCAATCGAACCAACTGCGGGCGGTGCGTGTTTCAACGACGCCCGTGTCGAGGTTGCACCGGTCTGACCAGTTTTCCGCCGCCGACCGTCCGATGCTCGACCGGCGCACGCTCAGGCGATGTCGGTCCGGGTCAGCCGCCGTGTCGCGAGTGCGAGGCCGAGCACGGTCACCACGATCGGCACGATGATCGAAGCGGCCCGTCCAACCGGGAAGCGCATCGTCACCTCGTCGGCCACGCTCGAGCGCACCAGCGATCGCGTGTACAGCCGGATCGCAAGCCGTGAGAGCCCAGCGCCGGCGTTGGCGATTGCTCCTTCCCAGATCAGTACGTAGGCGAGGCCCCAGGCCAGTGCCCGTGACACCCGCAGACCAAGGCCCACGAAGAGCGCGCTGTAGGCCAGCGTACCGAGCAGTGCGGCGAAGAACGTCGTCACGATGAACGACAAACTCACTCCGCACACCGCAGCGGCAACGCTGGTCGGTACCACCGCAAGTGGCAACGCGAGTGTCAGAACAGCGAGCCAAGAACCGACGGCGATCGTCCATCGCGGGATCGGTCGCAGCCACAGATGCACGAGCGTGGCGTCTTCTGCCGGATCACCGAGCGACGCACTCGCCAGGACGAGCGAGGCAACCGGAACGACACCGGCCAATCCCGCAGTGCTGATGAGGGAGAACGCGTTGCCGACCCGGTCATCGGAGCCGCGCACTGTGAGCGCAAGAAGGATGGCGAGACCGCCGATGGCGCCGAGTCCGATCACGCGCCCGCGGGTGGTGAGCAACCGGAGCTGCAGGTGGTAAATGGATGACACGGCGCGCAAGGTCACGAACGTCTGCCCACGAGATAGCGGAACACGCTCTCGAGGTCCTCGTCGAGGGGCGCTATCTCGGTGATCCGCACCCCCGCAGCGACGGCTTTGCCGAGCACGTTGGCCCGGAACGCGCTCACATCGTCGACATCGAACGCGAGTGTCGCTTCGTCCTGTAGATGCACACCGACCACACCGGGCGTATCGATCATCGCCGCGGCGAGCGGCCGCGCCGGAGTGGCCCGCACGCGCAGCTGATGCGGCCGGTCATCCATAAGTGCACGTATTGCATGGAAGTCACCTTCGGCCGCGAGGCGGCCATCGGCGATCATCAGGATGCGCGACCCGAACCGCTCGACCTCGTCGAGCACATGGCTCGAGATGATGACCGTCTTGCCTTCGTTACCGAACCGCCGGAACAGTTCGATCATGCGCAGCCGTTGCCGCGGGTCGAGGCCGTTGAGAGGCTCATCGAGGACGACGATCTGGGGGTTGTGCACAACGGCGGCGGCGACCTTGATCCGCTGGCGCATGCCCTTTGAGTAAGACCGCAAGGGCCGCGCGTCGGTCGCGTCGAGCTCGACCAGATCGATCGCGGCACGGGCGGCATCAGCGGGCGACGCGACGCCGGACAGTTCGGCCATCGTGGTGACGAACTGGAAGCCGGTGATCGCCTCGAGCACGCTCTCCTGTTGCGGCACGAGCCCGATCTCGCGGTAGAGGTCGTTGTCTCCGCGGGGCGGGCGGCCCAGCACGGTTATCTCGCCCTGCGACGGTGGCGTGAGCCCTACCAGCATCCGCAACACCGTCGACTTGCCGGCGCCGTTCGGGCCGAGCAAGGCAGTGACCCCAGGGCCGACTGCGAAGGTGACGTCGGAAACGGCAACGACCGACCCGAACCATTTCGACACGTTCGCGAAGGTGATGGTTGCGTTGACCAGTGCTCCCGGCGGAGCGGGCATCTGCGGTATCTCGGAGGGTTCGCTCACCGTGTCACCTCCAGCTTCTGGTATTGCCACACCATCAGCGCAAGCCCGATCACGGTCCAGGTGACAAGGCCGGCCACCAAGGTGAGCGAGGACGCTCCGGCGAAGTTGCCGCGCTCGCCGTAGATGCGATGGACCATCTCCAGCGGGAGGTTGGCCAGGTCGATCACGACCGTCCAGTCGCCCTTGCCCGAGAACAGATCGGCTCCGTCGGAGAGACTGCGCCGCACCGCCGTGGCGACCGCACCGGTGACGATCGCGGCGAGCACATTGCCCGCAGACGCAAATCCCTTTCGATCTGTCAGCGACGACGTCGCCAGCGACACGATCGAATAGAAGAGCGCGAGCATGGCGCCGCTCAGCACGATGCGTCCGATGAGCACGACAAGGTCGCCCGGGCTTGGGCCCGTGCCCTGAAGCGACTTGGCGAGCGCCATGATCAGCACCGGCAGCAGGGTCACGCCGCTGATGCATGCGACCACTGCTGCGACCTTCGAGAGAAGATAGGTGTGCCTATCAAGTGGTGACGTGAGGTAGACGCCGAGCAGACGGCTGCGCCGATCGGGGCAGAGCGCCTCGGGGGCCACGAAGGCGGCGAACAGCAGGATGGCCGACACGATGAAGCCGTAGTAGTTCGCGTAGCCGGGGAACGATGTACGGGCGAGGCGCTTCGGCAGGAACACCCCGATGCCGACGAACACGATCGCCGGGAAGTACGAGATCCCGATCACGATGAACGGCAGCACCTTGGCGCGTGCGGTGCGGCGCAAGCCCAGGATGCGCGCGACCGTGTGGCGGAACGTCGTCCACATCGCCCCGGCCACGCCGGTCCGCTCGCCGTCGTAGCGGCGGTAGCCCCGATCGTGAATGCGGGCGGACATGTCGCTCATGGGTGCACCTCCGACTTGCTCATGGGCTGCTTGCTTCCAGGAACGCGTCCTCCAGGGTCCGGCGCTCCCGCCGCAGGCTGCGCACGGCGATGCCGGCGGTGCTAAGTGCACGTGCTATCGCGTCCCACGTCTCATCCGTGCCGAACGTGACCCGAACGAGCGAGCCGTTCACCTCGACCACATGGACTCCCGCCTGCTCCAACGCGACCCGGGCCGCTTCGGCGAACGGACCCACGACCTCGATCGCGATCTCGGCGTTGTCGTGCTCGAGGTCGTTGACATCGCCGCCGCCGGTGGCGCGTCCCCCGGCCAGGATCACCACCCGGTCGCACGTGCGGTCGACCTCGTCGAGGAGATGCGACGAGAGCACGACGGTCAGACCCAGCTCGTTCCCACAGCGGCGGATCAGGGCGAGCAGCGCCTCGCGCTGCATAGGGTCGAGGCCGTTCGTGGGCTCGTCGAGCAGAACCAGGGCAGGGTCGTGGACGATGGCCTGCGCGAGCTTGACCCGCTGCTTCTGTCCGGTCGACATCGTCCCGAGTGGCCGGAACCGCTCCTCACCGAGCCCCACCTCGAACAGTGCGTCGCTGGCCCTGGCGACGGCGTTTCGGCGGGGGATGCCATGCAGCTCAGCGACGTGTCGGACGAAGTCATGTGCTCGTACGTCGGGCGGCAGCGCCTCGTGCTCGGCCGCGTAGCCGATGCGGGCGCGCACGTCGGGGCCCGAGGTGCGCGGATCGAGGCCGAACACCCGCAGGTTCCCGGCGTCGGCATGGTGCAGGCCGAGGACCATGCCGAGGAACGTGGTCTTGCCGGAACCGTTGGCGCCGAGCAGCCCGGTGATGCCTGAGGCGATCGTGAAGGTGGCGTTCTCGAGCACCGTATTGGAGCCCCATCGCTTCACGAGCCCCTCGGCCACCACCGCATCCGTCACAGGTCAGACCCTAGGACGAATGGTGCGGCGGTGGCCGCCACGTGGCGATCCCTAGAGCTGCATCGACTTCACTTCGAGGAACTCCTCGAGCCCATAGCGGCCGAGCTCGCGGCCGTTGCCCGACTGCTTGTAGCCACCGAACGGCGCGAGCGGATTGAAGCCGCCGCCGTTGATGTCGATCTGGCCCGTGCGCATGCGGCGGGCGACCTTCTTGGCCCGTTCCACATCGGACGACCAGACACCTCCGGCGAGGCCGTAGACGGTGGCATTGGCGATGGCCACTGCGTCGTCCTCGTCGTCGTAGGGCATGATCGACAGCACCGGGCCGAAGATCTCCTCCTGTGCAATTGTCATCTCGGGTGTCACATTCGCGAAGATCGTCGGCTTGACGTAGTAACCGGTGGGCAGATCGTCGGGCTGCTCGGGGCCGCCACCGACGAGCGTCGCGCCCTCGTCGATGCCCTTCTGGATGTAGCCGCGGACGCGGGTGCGCTGCGAGTCGGAGATCACCGGGCCGAGCTTTGCCGCGCCGCCCATCGGGTCGCCGATGCTCCAGCCGGCCAGCTGCTTCGCCGCGATGTCGACGATCTCGTCGTGCTTCGAGCGGGGCACCAGCATGCGGGTGTGGGCGGTACAGGTCTGGCCGGAGTTGAGGAAGCAGGCGCCGAGGCCCTTGCCGATGGCCTTCACCAGCGCGTCGCCCTCGAGGTCGTCGAGCACGATGTTGGCCGACTTGCCGCCCAGCTCCAGCGACACCTTCTTGATCGTCTGCGCACCGAGCTCCATCACGCGCTTGCCGGCCCGGGTCGAACCGGTGAACGAGACCATGTCGACGTCGGGATGCGAGGCGATGGCTTCACCGACGACTGGGCCGGTGCCGCTCACGAGGTTGAAGACGCCCGCGGGCAGGCCGACCTCGTGGATGATCTCGGCCATGATGAACGCGTTCAGCGGTGCAACTTCGCTCGGCTTCAGCACCACCGTGCAGCCAGCAGCGATGGCCGGTGCGATCTTGGCCACGATCTGGTGCAACGGGTAGTTCCACGGCGTGATGCAGCCGACGACGCCGATCGCCTCACGGACGACGAGCGAGTTGCCGATCGTCTCCTCGAACTCGAAGGTCTGCACAACCTGGGCGTTGAGGCCCCACTCGTTGTAGGGCAGCCCAGCCTGGATGGCCTTGCTGAACCCAAGCGGCATACCGACCTCGCCGGCGACCGTCTCAGCGATCTCGTCGACGCGGACGCCCATCGCCTCCTGGATCCGCTGGAGGAACTTGGAGCGCTCCTCGACGGGTGTGGTCGACCAGCTCGGGAACGCAGCTTTCGCCGCGGCGACTGCGGCGTCGACGTCGGCCGGCGTTCCCTCGGGGATCGACCCCATGACCTGTTCGGTCGACGCGTTGATCACGTCGATGGTGCTGTTGCCGGTGGACGGCACGAAGGCGCCGCCGATGTAGATCTTGTCGTAGTTGCGCATGCGCGCACGCTACCGGTGCGCCGGGAGGACTGCCCACCCGACCACTGCTGCACAACGCCGTACCTTTGGACGATCGGAAGCTTCGCCCGCCTGGACCGGGCGGACCTTCCGATCGTCGTGCCGGAGCGCCGGTTCGCTACCGCACACCGAGCAGGTCGACCACGAACACCAGCGTCTCGCCGCCCTTGATGGCGCCGCCTGCACCTCGGCTGCCGTAGCCCATCGCCGGCGGAATGGTGAGGCGACGACGGCCACCGACCTTCATGCCCTGTACGCCCTGGTCCCATCCTTGGATGACGTGGCCCTTGCCGAGCGGGAAGTCGAACGTGCCGCCGCGGTCCCAGGAGGCGTCGAACTGCGCACCGGTGGACCAGGCGACGCCGACATAGTGGACATCGACGGTCTGGCCGGTGGTCGCCTCGGCACCGTCGCCGACGGTCAGGTCCTCGATGAGGAGGTCGACCGGGGCATCGCCTTCGGGGATGGTGACGACGGGCTTGTCAGAACTGGGCATGGCCGAAACGGTAGCCGCGCGCAGGAGTGTGAAGCGTGCGCGCTTGCCAGTCGAGGATCACTGCACGTACTGCGCGCAGAGTGCCGCGGTTTCGGTCCATAGCCGCTCGACGGTCTTCGGGTCGCGGCCGGCGGTCGCAGTCTGGTGCGCATGTCGGCGAACCCAGTAGCGGCCAGTGACCCGGGCCGGCTCGGCTTCGGTGGCGAGGTAGACGAGCGTGTCGGCACCCTTCTCGGGGGTCAGCATGAACAACCCGCCAGTTGTGCCGATGGCCAGGGAAAGCAGACCCTTGTCCCGGCCGAAGCCGCTGCGTACGAGGCCGGGATGGAAGCAGTTCGCCGAGACGGTGCTGCCCTTCATGCGGCGGTCGAGCTCGGTCGTGAACGCGATGTTCGCCAGCTTCGAGTTGCCGTACGCCCCCCAGCTCGACCAGCGGGCGGTGGTGTCGAACACCCGGTCGAGTCGGCCGGTGCGGTGCGCTGCGGAGGAGGTCGTGATGACGCGCGCCTCGGGTGAAGCCTTCAGGTTGGGTTCGAGCAGGCGCGTGAGCAGGAAGCCGGCGACGTGGTTGACCG
>JAYUDQ010000369.1:0-1876 GCA_043739745.1 Acidimicrobiia bacterium
AACGAGGATGGGTTCTTCTGCGGCATCACGCTCGTCGACGATGTGAAGCCGGGCATGGACGTCTACGAGAACGAGGTCTTCGGGCCGGTGCTGTCGGTCGTGCGGGTCGACACCTACGACGACGGCCTCAAGCTCATCAACGACAACCAGTACGGCAACGGCACCGCCATCTTCACCCGCGACGGCGGCCTGGCCCGCGAGTTCCAGCAGGACTGCCTCGTCGGCATGGTCGGCATCAACGTGCCCATCCCGGTGCCGGTCGCCTACTACTCATTTGGCGGCTGGAAGGCCTCGCTGTTCGGTGATCGCCACATGTACGGCCCGGAAGGCATCGACTTCTTCACTCGGACGAAGGCCGTCACGTCGCGGTGGCCGGACCCTCGCGAGTCGAGTGTCAACCTCGGCTTCCCGGATCTGCGTTGATTGATGTGAGGTCGTCCCGGGATGATGTCACACTGACAGCAGATCTGCTGTCATCTCGACCGCGAGTTCGTTAGGGTTGGCGCATGCATCAGCTCACGTTGCGCATCCCGGACGAACTCCACGAGTTGCTCACCGCTGCGGCGGCCGCGCAGCGTCAATCGGTGAACACATACGCAACTGCGGTCCTTCTGAAGAGTGTTCGAGCAAAGAACTACTCGGCGTGGCTCGAGATGGTCGAGGCGTCACACCGAGCCGCTGGCTTCAAAGGCCTTCCAGCGGAAGTGCTGGAGCAGATGCGGACCATGACCGGCGACGAATAGGGATGGAGGCCATTGTCGATGCCCATGTGCTCGTGTACCGAGCAGCGGTCGGGCTCTATCCAATCGAGGTAGCAGCACTCGATGAGCGTCTGCACCAGGTGTCCCAGTTCGTCGCGCCGTCGTGCGAACTCCTTCGTTCGTACCGGATTCTTGACGCGCTTGCTCGTCAGGGCAGCATGACGAAGTCGGAAGCCCTTCGCCTGTCGATGCTTGTGTGCGAGAGCGGCATTGAGCTTCGACCCCTTTGGCCCTGGGACATCAGCCGCATCGCGATGCTGGACTGCCATCCCGCCGATGCGTGGTGCGTCGCGCTCGCAGAGACGCTGGATGTCCCATTCATCACCCGAAACCCGAACCTCGCTTCGCTGACAACAAGTTGCGAGATCGAGGTCTACTGACGTGCGCGATCCCCGATCAGAAGGTATGTAGGCATATGGATATCGGAGTCGTCCTCCAGACCAACCCGCCCGCATGGCGTGTGGTCGACCTGGCCAAGAAGGCCGAGACCTACGGGTTCTCGCATGTCTGGACGTTCGACTCGCACATCTTGTGGCAGGAGCCCTACGTCATCTACAGCCAGATCCTGGCCGAGACGCGGCGCATCACCGTGGGCCCCATGGTCACCAACCCGGCGACCCGCGACTGGACCGTCACCGCGTCCACGTTCGCCACGCTGAATGAGATGTACGGCAACCGCACGGTGTGCGGCATCGGCCGTGGCGACTCGGCCGTACGCGTCACGAACGGCGCACCGGTCGGCCTCAAGGAGATGCGCGAGTCGATCCACGTCATCCGCGAGCTCGGCTGCGGACGGGCCGTCGACTACAAGGGCAGTTCCATCCGCTTCCCGTGGGCCACGAAGAGCGAGCTCGAAGTATGGCTCGCGGCCTACGGCCCCAAGATGCTGGCCATGACCGGCGAGGTGGCCGACGGTTACATACTTCAGCTCGCCGACCCGGACATCGCAGCATGGATGATCAAGGCCGTACGTGAAGCGGCCGAGCGGGTCAGTCGCGATCCCGGCAGCATCACGTTCTGCATCGCCGCACCCGCGTACGTCACGGACGGGTCGCCTGAGCAGCTTGCCCACGCCCGCGAGCAGTGCCGCTGGTTCGGCGGCATGGTCGGCAACC